>NZ_JAYKTT020000069.1:0-119074 GCF_038404745.2 Chlorogloeopsis sp. ULAP02
AAAATAATTACATCAGTAGTAGTAATAGTAAATAGAACTTATGTACAACTCATGGAAAAATAGAATCACAGAGGCACAGAGTGCACCGAGGAATAAGAGTTAGAGAGAAATAGCGATCGCCTAAAATCAACGGAACCGGAGATTAGTGACTGGGGATTGGGAAGAGGACACGGGAACGTGGAGAATTGTGATTCACGTTCTTGCCCCTTGTCTTCTTGTCTCTCCTCCCCCATGTCCTCTTCTTCGTTCCTAGTCCCTAGTGTACCCAGTTGAAAAATAAGAAAAACTGAGGGAGTCTATTCTTTCCCTCAGTTAGCAGGTAGAGGATTTTTTCTTTCTTAGTTAAGTAGAGACAATTCAACTTAAACTGCCAGTCTTTTCTCTTCTGCCCTCTGCCACGGCAGTTGACGCCACTTGACGCCAGTCGCTACAACGCGCTGGCTCCTTTATGCCGGGAAACCCTTACTTACAGAAGCCGCCTACTCTCCGAGAAGCCAGGCTACGCCAGTCGCCTGTGGAGGAGCCACTCCGTTGGGCGGCTAGTGCCGACTTGTAGGCGCCGAAGGCGACTTCCCGTAGGGTAGGATGTGGCGTTGGAAACCCTACCAAGAGCGCTGGCTCACCACCGCACTGCCTCCTCTGCCTTCTGCCTTCTGCTTACTTTTCTGGATTCAATACCTTCTTGTACAAAACCTTGCCAGTGATATCGTGAATGTAAACTGTTAATTCACCTTGAGCATTCACTGCCACGGAACCGAAAGAATGAATGTTTGGCGATGGCGAATTTTGAGGAAGCTTTGGTGTTTGCGTGCCTGGAGCTTGAATAAATTCATACTTGGGGCCAAAGCTAGGATCGAGATCGTTAGGGCCAAAAGCTCCAGCATGGATAGGCCCAATTACAAATTCCCAGAAAGGATGGAAGTCCTGAAAGAATGCTCTTGCTGGTTCATAAGAGATTGCTGCCGGATAGTGTACGTCTGCTGTAATGAAGACGACATTCTTGATACCCTGAGATTTGATAAATTGCAGCAATTGACTAAGTTGGACTTCACGACCTAAGACTTCTGGTAGTCCCTGGCTCCAAGCATCGCGATCGCTTTCTCCTCCTGTGACTATAGACAGGGGATCGTGCGATGAAATTACCTTCCAGGTAGCTTGGGAACTTTTCAGACTTTGTTTGAGCCACTCAAACTGTTCTTGGCCTAGCATTTCTAGACCATTGGGATTGCTATTATCAGGATTTGGCCCTCTATAGGATCGCTCATCTAGTAGAAACAGATCTATATGCTTACCGTATTGATATCGGCGATAAATCTTATCTCCCCGAATTGGATTATATTCAAATAATGCTTGCTTGGCTGTTGCTGCCAGAACATCAGCAGACAATCCATTGTAAGGTGCTTCTGTTAAAATCTCGCCTGGATACCAGTTATTGACCGCTTCATGATCGTCCCACTGAGAATAGATGGGAGTTTCTGCTAGAAAACGTCGGAACTTTTCGTCTCCCAAGTTATATTTCCAGTTTTCCCGAAATTCTTCTATAGTAACTGCTTTAAAATCTTTTGTTGGATTGTTTATCCACTTTCCACCACCTACTTCTGCTGGGATTTCTTTTTCAGATGGAATTTCATTATCAGCATAGATAATGTCTCCAGCAAAGATAGCAAAGTCAGGCTTGAATTTTCGCATTACATCGAAGATGACGTATCCTCCCTGAATAACATCACCATCATAGGCAGTAATCTCTAAATTAGGATTGCGGCCCCAGCCTTGTCCAGCTAAATCTGCTCCCCAAACAAAACGAACAGGACGTGCTTGTTCTGGAGCAGGTGCAGTGCGAAAACTACCAGTTCCACCTGAGCGAAGTCTAAACAAATTGTATTCCCAAAACACCTGGTAATAGTAGGTTTGATGCGGGCGCAGTCCTGTAATATTGACCTTGCCAGTGTAGTCTGTTGCTGTACTTACTACAGAACCCGTGATAATTTGCTCCGCTGTTTGGAAAGTAGGTGATTTAGAAATTTTAACCACAAGACGAGCATCCTTGTGGTCATCATTCCGCGCCCAGATGACAGCACTGGTGTCAGTCACATCTCCTGACTGAACTGGATCACTTTGCCCAGAAGAGAATCTAGCAAAAACTGGTTCAAGCCATTTAGATCCTAGAATGAAGCTGGCACTAATCGTACTCAGAGCCAAAAATAAACGCCTATTTAACCGAGTTTTCATATTCTTCCTCCAGATCATAAGGGTTCTAGATGACGAGAACTCTAGTAGTTAGCTATGAATTCATGCGATCGCATCAAAGCGTCTAAATTGTCTCTGAACTTTCGTTAGTATTCTCGCCAGCTTTCCGAAATTAAAAGTTATTCAACTAGAGCGATGACGTTCCCAAGGGCCCCAGATAGCACACGTGATACCGGGATTATAAATATTCACAAAAAACGTTCTACCATCTGGTGAGAAGCAGCCACCAGCAAACTCAGCATCAGAAATAACATTCTTTGCAAACTGATAGAGTTCACCCTTTTTGTTAACTCCTACAACATATTGAACACCGCCACCGTCTTCACACAAAAAGATGTCTCCAAAGGGAGTAACTGTAACATTGTCTGGTTCATCTAGCAGTTCTCCACTAGAATCTGCCTCGACATACAATGTCAGTTTTTCTTTGCGAGGATCGTAAATCCAAACCTGACCATTACCCCTACCATTAGTGGCATCAACAGCCGGAGTACCAGCTTGGGTAGCAACGAAGTAGATCACATCGTTACCATACCAAGCTCCTTCACCCCGGAAAAAAATTGCTGCTCCTTCAGACTGAGCTTCTTTGCGAACCGTATCAGTTTCTGGATCGGGCTGATCAATCTTGACCCACTCTACATCGAAAGTTTGACCAACCTTGATTTTTCCCACCTCGCCACCAAAGTTGGGGTTGTTGGTTGTATTTAAGGCGAAGTTCTCTGCACCCTTAATCTTTAAAGCCCACAGAGTACCACCTTCAGCCAATTTACCATTGACGTTAGGCACAAACCGATAGAAGCAGCTATCGGTACGGTCTTCTGTCTCATAGACATAGCCAGTTTTGGGGTCTACCGCAATGGCTTCATGACTAAAACGTCCCATATCTTTGAGGGGGACTGGAGTCACCAAACCGCTGTTAGCATTTGCAATCACTTCAAAGTTATAGCCATGCTTGGTGTCGTCTTTGAGAACGTTGGTACTGACAGAGAAAGTTTCTTCACAGCTAATCCAGCTACCCCAAGGAGTTGGCCCTCCTGCACAGTTACGAATTGTGCCGGCAAGAGAAGCAAAGTCCTTAATGACTTCGCGGTTAGATCCAATCACCAGCGTGGTGGTTCCACCTTGAGCACCTGCCGAATATCTTGGTGAGCCAGAAACTGGATATGGAGAAGAGGTACCTGCTTCATGGTTCCGAACCAAGATTGTTGTATTCCGAGATCCCGGAAATGCAGCCATACCATCGTGCCTTTCTGGAACGAGGGAGCCATCACTCATGGTTTGACCAGTAATAGAGAAAGCACGGTAGTTAAAGCCAGGAGGAAGCTCCAGCAGAGGTTTTTGGCTTAAATCACCCACATAGGTATTTGTGAGTTCATAGGCATTTAAAGGTAGTTTCGGTTCTAGTTGCCCAAAGCCACTACCCCTTGCGGCTTGACCGCGAGCAACTCTTGCGTAAAAGGCTTCTAGAGGAGAAACCATTGTGACACTAGCAGCGGAGACACCAGCTAGGGTTAAAAATTTACGTCGCGAAAAAGACACGTACTTTTATCCTATTCACTTCACTTAGTTCCACCAGAACCTATCAATCTACGGTTAACTTCAGGTGAAGAGGCAGTTAAATAAAAACTATTTCTTGAGATATTTATTTGTTTTCTCTGAGAATGACCTTTTTATAAAAAGATATCTATTTATATTTCTTAAAAACTAAATAATAAGCGTAATATCATCCCATTTATTCCATATTACTCATCATCTAATTGTCTATAACCCTTTTTGCTCTAAGTTCTTTATTGATAAATTTGTCAAACCCTTAATCTGATAAAATACGGCAGGACTAAGAAATCAGAAATTAAATTACAGAAATAAAATAGGTATAAAGATTCTGCTTTGAGATAAAGATTTGTACCTTAATCACTCAAAAACTATGTAAAACTAAGGATTATATGTAACATCACACTTGTACCAATGAGATGAAAAGTATTTAGTTTTAATTTTTACAATTCATAAATTACTTATTATTTAACTAAATTTGGTGCAGAGGTTCAGAATTCTGTTAAACTGTCATGAGCGATTCTTGATCTAGTCAAGAATGTAGCAGTAATATAGATTGCTTGATTGCAGTCTACATCCTTATAACTTGACTTTGGTTACATACTTGCTAGAAAATTTTCTTTGTAAACATAGAGTCAATAAAACCAATATATTGTCATCAATAGTGAAGTTTATGACCACTTGCAATTGAAATCTCAAAAAAATATTATTACATTTACACTCAATTGGTGTAAAAAAGTAGCGTTACAACAAATAATAGCTAGTGTGAAAATATATACAGTTTGTATAAAATAACAGTTTTATCAAAAACTTATTTAATAAAAAGCAATATCTCTTAGAGACTGAGCTAGATATGATATGTAATATGTTTTACTCTTAGTTCTATAAAATTAATTATTAACTTGTGTTAAATTATGATACATTAGCCAACTAAACTAAGTGGGAATAAACTATAAGGAATTTTACAAATGTCTCGGCGTTCTTCCTGTCAAACAAGCTTGTTATGGTCTATAACTAACAAGGTAACGAAAGTATCTTACAGCTTGATGAACATACTAGAGTATTTGTGGCGTAGCCTGTTAACAATGGCACCATTTTTAATTGCTTGTGCAGTATTTTTGGGTACTATCTGTTTGAAAAGCCCCATCCTGCTGTTTTGTTTGCTGTTTGGCAGCTTGATCGTAGTGGTGATGCAGCAAATCGGTCAGCAAGTGAATTTACCGAAGCGTCATCTAATCTTGTTACAAATATTCGCAGCAGCAACGATCTTGTGTGCATTCTGGTTAGATTATTTTGCAGATCCAGCACAAGCACAGTTTTTTAGGAAAGCTGAAGATTTTTTTAAAAATAATTTAACACAAGCAGCGACAGCAGATAGCAACACTCAAGCAGCAGTTAGTTTAATATTTAATGTTTTACGCGCTCTTTACTTACTTTATATAGCTGTTTCTCTAATTGGTGTGATTAACGCAGTTCGTAAAGATGAAGATTGGCAAAGTGTAGCTCGAACTCCCTTATTGGTAGTAGTCGCTGTCACCATTGCTGATGTACTCACAGGCTTTGTCATCGGTGATAGCAGCACTAATTGAACATCTTAATTAAAAGATGAAAAACCTGGATTTGTGTTATGTCTCAAGAGCCAGAAAAAGAATTTAGACCTGTAAATCAAATTTTAGGAACTCAACCTTCATTAGGGCCTATACCAGCCGACCAAGTTTTGCCTTGGACGATAATAGCTTTAACATCCTACTTTATCATCAATGGGGTTTTCGGCGGTTTTTTTACGGATGAGTTTAAAAAATGGCTTTGGACATTATTAATTGCTGCTTGGGGGATGGCAACTTGGTGGATATTAACAGGTGGTAGGAGTTGGCGCTTTTTAAGTAAATTTATTGGAGTACCCACTTGGACTAGAGGCTTTGCTCGTTATCAAAGCTTGCTGGAAGTTAACCATGAAACAAAAAATCGGAAAAAGAAGCGTCGGTATCGCCGGAAGTGAAACTAGATTAACACCGTTTGAAGATGCTTTACACTTAGCAACAATGCTACGTGTCTCGCTCAACGGGCGTGATGTTGGCGCTTACATTTTGACAAAAGGAACCCAAAAAGATAGGTTCTGCTTCGTTTTTGGATTTGACTGTCGAGGTATCCATACTACTTTAAGACCAGAACAAATCAACACTATTTTTAATAATATTGAAGCTGGTTTAAAAGATATTCCAAACGGCGAAAGAATGACGTTACATTTGGGGTCTTTTAGTTCAGATAGACAGCGACAAAAAGAGCTAGCTGCCTTAGTAAAAAATACAGGCTCACCAGATATAAAATATCTATTGATGTCAGAACGAGCAAGAGCACAAGAGTTAACTCGTTCTGGCGTTCGCAAGCCAAAATTTCTGCGGATTTATGTAACTTACACTATTGAACCAGACACCACAAACACAGATGATTGGATCGAGAAAATGTTGGCTAAAGGTGAACTGTGGTGGTCAAAATTTAAAGGTGATTTTGCAGAGGTTGAAAACCAACGAATCGAAACAATTGTTGCCAATGCATATAAAAATGGCTTTTGTCGTTGGGAGCAACTTTTATCTAACAAAATGGGATTGGATATTAAGCCTTTGGGTGCAGAAGAACTATGGGGGGAAGTCTGGAAGAGATTTAATGATACGCAGCCAATAGAAATCCCACAATTAATGACTTTAGATGAGAATGGGCTGCATGAACAAGTTTATTCAGATTTAGCCAGTACTAAGTTACTCGTAGAAAATATCCACAGTACGACTTTGTTAGTGGAGTCTAGTGTACCTCGTGCCGATCGCCGTTGGATCAACGTTAATGACAACTATGTTGGAGCGTTGACATTTTTGGAAAAGCCCGGTGGTTGGCTAAATAAATCTAGCCAGTTGCGCTATTTGTGGGAACTGTTAGCAAGAGAAAGTGTAGTAGATACAGAAATTTTTTGTCAGCTGACTGCGGCGAATCCAGCGATAGTGAAAACCACCTTGCAACGAGTACTGAAGCAGTCTAATGTCACAGCTTTGTTGGCGCAAGAGAAAAGTAAAACTATAGATGTTGGTGCTCAATTGAAGCTGAAAAAATCAGTAGCAGCACAAGAGCAAATATATGAGGGAGCAGTACCTATTTATGCGGGTATTGTCATTTTGGTACATCGCCCTACCGTAGAGAAATTAGATGAAGCGACAAGATATATTGAAAACTGTTTTCAACGCCCAGCAAGTGTAATTCGGGAAACAGAGTATGCCTGGAAAATTTGGTTGCAAACTCTGCCGATTGTTTGGGAAGGTTTGTTAGCAAAACCTTTCAACCGTCGCCAGTTGTATTTAACAAGTGAAGTGCCGGGATTAATGCCTTTGGTACTAACTAGAGAAGGCGATCGCCAAGGGTTTGAGTTAATTGCCGAAGAAGGCGGAACACCCATCCACCTGGATTTATTTAATCAGCATAAAAATTTAGCACTGTTTGCAACCACTCGTGCTGGTAAATCGGTATTGGTATCGGGGATTTTAACTCAGGCTTTGGCACATAAAATTCCTGTCGTGGCGTTGGACTTTCCTAAACCTGATGGCACATCTACCTTCACTGACTATACAGAGTTTATGGAAGGCAATGGAGCCTATTTTGATATTTCTAAACAATCGAATAACTTGTTTGAGCAGCCAGATTTGCGCTTTTTAAGTCCAGAACAACAGCGCGATCGGATGCTCGATTATGTCTCTTTCCTCGAATCTGCCTTGATGACAATGGTTTTAGGCTCATCGAGTCAAAATCAACTGCTCTCTCAAACCGTGCGATCGCTTCTCAATTTAGCTTTAGGAGCTTTCTTTACCAATGACAGCATCAAAGAGCGATATCGAGAAGCCATAACAGGAGGATTTGGTAGTCTCGCTTGGCAAAGAACTCCTACTTTACAAGATTTCCTTTATTTCTGCTCCTCAGAGCATTTGCAGTTGGAATCTATCGGAGGTAGAGTTGAGGATGCCTTAAATCAAATTCAGCTACGCTTGCGATTTTGGCTTTCTAGCCGAGTAGGTAAAGCTATTTCTGCTCCCTCAAGCTTTCCAACCGATGCCCAACTTTTAGTATTTGCTCTGCGCAACCTCTCAGATAACGAAGATGCTGCGGTGCTATCCTTAAGTGCTTATTCAGCAGCACTGCGACGCGCATTAAGCAGCCCAGCTTCCATATTCTTCATCGATGAAGCACCAATTTTATTTGAATTTGACCAAATTTCTGACTTAGTCGGTAGAATTTGTGCTAACGGTGCAAAAGCTGGAATTAGAGTCATATTATCAGCACAAGACCCTGATACAATCGCCAGATCTAAAGCAGCATCCAAAATTTTACAGAACTTAACTACACGTTTAATCGGCCGTATTCAACCAGTTGCAGTCGATAGTTTTGAAGAAATTTTAAAATATCCCCGCGAAATTATTGCTCGCAATGCTTCAGAAAGTTTTTTTCCCCGCAAAGAAGGGATTTACAGCCAATGGTTATTAGATGATAACGGTATTTACACATTCTGCCGCTATTATCCAGGTTATGAACAATTAGCAGTAGTTGCTAATAATCCCCAAGAACAAACTGCACGTCAAAAAGCCATGCTGCAATACAGCGATAAATATGAGGCAATTTCTAAGTTTGCACGTCAGTTAATTGCTTCGCTACGTGGTTAATGGAGAAAATTGTTTACCTCATGAAGGTAGAAATATTATGCGCAAAACAACTTTTCTAACTATTTCTTTCACATTTTTAGTCGTTTTACCAGCAACGGCACAACTGGGGGCAGTTTGGACTGATTTTCAATCTTACGCTGGAGATTTACAAAGCTATTTAACAAACAATCTTACAGACACATTAAAACCGATAGAACCAGAAGCTCAAAGTGCTATCAACAATGCCACAGGAGTATTAAATGTACCTAATCCGATCACGGCAGGAAAAAATGTTCGCGATGGCATGGTTTGGTACTATATTTCAGACAAGTTTGATAATAATGCGACTGTCAGAGCAAATTTAGCTAGTAATGAAGTGAATCGCTTAATTACTCGTGGTGCAGTAGCTAGCGTTATGGGTGAAGAAGGGCAAATCAGGTTAAAAACAAAATTAGAAGAAACAGAAAGAACTCTTAAAGAGATTGACGATTTTTCTGAGGAAACTGACAAAATAAGTGAAGACTTTCTCCAACAAGCAAGAAGTATTGCTACTTCTATTGCTAATACTAATCCTCTCGGTCAAATATCAGCGCTTCTTGGTCTCAATCAATCTACACTACAACAGCAAAGTATCAGAATTCAACGTGATCAATTAAAAATAACAGGTGAAAATCTAGGACAAACAATGCAGATGAATCAATTTTTGCAATACTCTAACTTAAACTTAGCTAATATTTCTCAACAAATGGAAGAAGCAAACCGTGCTCGCAGAGTAGACACATCCACAGAAGCAGCACGGCTGTTGCGAAATGCTTCTCAAGTCGATTTATTTGGGCGATCGCAAGAAAATGAAGCTCAATAAAATGTATGATTAACCATCAATTATAAAATTTTTTTGTCACCAGATACAATCAAGCCAGTGGATGAAAAATGCAGCTTGATAATTTAAGTTTTTTGGCCCAAGTTGGTATCAATGATATTCTCGATAATGGTGTTACTACTGCTCAAAGTATAACCGAGAGTTGGGATCAGCAATGGATTGATTTACTACAAAACAACAATGGTGAAAATTTGTATGCAGCGCTGACAAATTTAGGTATATTTTTTGCTGTAGGAACTCTACTGTTTTTTATGGTGCAATGGCTAAGAGATGTAATCCACGAGGATTATTCTCGTCCTATCTCGGCTTTGATTTGGCCTTTTATAGTAGTCATTCTATTAACCAATACAGGAAATGGCAGTGTATTGGCAAATCTAACACTGGGAGTGCGAAATTTCCTCAATACAGTCAATCAACAAGTTGTGACTACAGCAGATGCCAATCAAAATTACCAGCAAGCATTGAATATGGGTGTAGCCGAAGAAGTAGCTGGTTCTGCACTGCGTCCTTGCCAATCATTAACAGGTGAACAACAAAATCAATGCCTGATCAGAGCTAGGGAAAAAACTGAAATTCTTTGGCAGGAGTATAGAAATTTATATGGAGATAAAAATTGGATTAATAGATTAGAAAATAAGGTAAATCAGATTGCTTACGGTACGGGAAGTATATCAGAAAATACGTTTAATTCCTTACTGGGTTCTAACATCCAAACTAGTATCAAAAACTTTTTAGTTTCCTTACAATATGCATTTCAAAATTTAATTGAAGCTACGATGTTGCTAATAGCAGCTTTAGGGCCTTTGGCTGTAGGTGGTTCTTTATTACCGATTGCAGGAAAACCAATTTTTGCTTGGTTGACAGGGTTTTTGTCGCTGGCAATTGCCAAGATTTCATTTAACATCATTGCCGTACTAACAGCTACAGTGATTGTAAATGGGCCTGGAGAAAATGCGAGTGCTGATCCCGACTTAATGTGGTTCATGATTTTTATGGGAATTTTGGCACCAGTTTTATCTTTGCTTTTAGCTGGTGCGGGGGGATTTGCAGTATTTAATGCAGTCAGTAACACGACTTCCTGGACAAGGGAGAGGATATAAGTAGTAGCAGGAGAGATTGGTAGATGGTGCGTTTATTACAAAAACAACAACGAACAGTCAGTCTTTTGACAACCTTTGCGATCGCTACCTTCAGTTTGCATGCATTGGCTTTGTTTTTTTTGATCTGGCAAGGTTTAACCATTCGCCAACTCAGCTTGAGAAAATCCCCTTCCTTCGTACAATTAGTAGATGGTCAACCAGTAGCTGCGGTAGATGATACCGAAAGAGATCCAGAAGCAATTCGCCAATTTATCAGTAGGACGATTACATCTATGTTCAACTGGTCGGGAACACTTCCAGTACAAAATATAGAAGACGTAACAAAACCCAAACCAGATTTGGGAATACTAATTAAAACATCACAAGGCAACAGTCAAAGAGTTACCACCAGTAGTTGGATAGCCAGTTTTGCTCTCTCAGAAGATTTTCGCAAAGGTTTTTTAAGCGAAATAGCAGCGATGACACCACCAGAAGTCTTTGCCAGGAATTCTCAGCAAGCCATGTCCGCACAGATAAATATTAAACGGGTTTATCCTCCCCAAAAAATAGCGGATGGAAAATGGCGAGTTGGGATAGTCGCCGATCTAATTCAACAAAAAAGAGCAGATAATAGAAAAATCATCACTCCATTTAATAAAGATTTACTTGTTCGTGCAGTAGATTATTTTGCTTATCCCCTGGACAGTAATAGCAGTGTTCTCCAAAAAGCAATTTATGGCGTGCGTACTGAGAGGCTAGAGATTTATGAAATGCGAAACTTATGTTTGCTGGACGACTATAGCAATCTTACTTCCGAACAATCACAGGCATGTGTAAATAACCAAAATACAGAAAACTTTACAAGATAACATTTCGGTTAATTGAATCTATATAAATTTATCGAGTTATTTATTAATGCAGTTACTAAAACGAGAAAATAACCAGAAAAGTATTTTGCCACTGTTTGCTGTTGGAACTTTTGGTTTACATATTTTGACCTTACTATTACTCATGTTCCACGGCTCGCTGTTGCAGCAGTTAAGTCGGCGCTTAACACCTCAAAGCTTAGTACAACTTGCCGACGGACAAGCAATTACAGTCGATCCAAATCAAAATTTAGAGCGTTATTCAGAAACAATTCGGCGCTTTGTAGGTCAAAGCATGACCTTAATGTTAACCTGGTCAAAGCAACAACCACCAGAAACAGTATGGGAAATTAGTTCTGAATTATTAGCTGCTGATGCCAAACAAAAAATTCAGTCAGAAATTGTCAATTTAAATTCAGGTAACCAATTTGAAAATAGAGGTGCTGAGAGTGTACTGATTGTGCAACGAATTTCTCAACCAACTAAAATTGCTGATGGAAAATGGAAAGTAGAGATGTTAGCGAATCAAGTAATTTTTAGTAATTCTGACAGACTAGGAAAATCAATTCCCTTTAATAAGCAAATTTTAGTCCAATCAACAGAAACGCAAACCACTTCGCTCCCAGATTTACCACTTCCTTGGCACCTAGCAACTTATCGTCTTGGCGAAGCTAGACTAGAAATTTACAATGTCTGTGACATCAAAGCTCAAAATTGTTCTTGAATCCAAGTGCACTTGACTTATGACTCGATATTCAATCCCCTCAGACACTCACTCAGAAAATCTCGTTACTTCCAACACCGAAAATTATCAATCAGAAATAGATTTGTCTGATTGGGAATTACGCATGGCAAGATTGGTTGGTTTTGAAGAAGAACTTCCTGCTCGCGATCGCGAACAATTAGAAGATTCAGTTAACCTACAGCCAAATCCTCCTACTCCCGTCAAACCAGCACAAGCCGCTCCTACCGAGCAACCCATCTCATCCAATCCTTTTGCTAAGTTGGCCTTAGTAGGAACTGCTACCTTTGTTTTAGTGCTATTTGCTGGTATATTCTTAACCCAGCTAATGAATGGTAGTACTAAAAAACCAATCAAAAATAATATTGTTGCCCCCCAAACGCGATCGCTACCCACAACAGAATCTCGCCTACAACAACTAGAAGGAGAAGTAGATACTCTCAAAACCAAATTAGCCCTTGCCGAACAAGCACAGGCAGTCAAGTTAGCACAACAACAACTCAGAAATGCCAAACCAGCATCAGCAACACCAGTAGCAGCTCAACCAACTCCCAGAGCTAGACAGAGCACAGCATTGCAAAGAACCCCAACACCCGAACGAACAGTTTACGTCACTAGGGTAGTAGAACGCCCTGTTCCAATACCGCAAACCCCACAACAACCAGTGATTCCCCAATTACCACCATCCCCACCCCCAGTGGTGAATACGCAAGCCACCCCAACACCTACACCAGATCCGCTTCAAGAATGGGCAAGGTTAGCAAAATTAGGTAGCTACGGTCAAGTGTTAGTTGCTGCTAAACCGAATAGCTTTAATACTAATACTGTTCAAGATGATACTCCAGAACCTGTAGCAAATACTAGAAGACAGCAGCCGAGAATAAATCCCAGAACCGAGCCAACAGAAGAACCAGAAACTAGAGAAGAACCAAAAACTCCTGTAGTAAATCAAGCCTCATCGGGAAGCTCGAAATCTATTCCAGTAGGAACTAGTGCGAAAGCCGTTTTAGCAACAGGTGTATTTGGAGAAACTTCCAGATCGGCAAATAACAGCAGGAACCAAAGCAGAAAAAACGTATTTGTAGTGCGTTTGAAAGAGCCATTAAAAGCAGCCGATGGTTCTGTTGTATTGCCTGCAAAAACTGAGTTATTAACTGAAATTCGTTCTCTTTCTGATCAAGGATTGTTGCAGCTAAATGTAGTTAAAGCAATTATTCAAAATAATGGCAACCTCACAGAGAGAAGCTTACCAGAAAGTGCCATGCTGATTAATGGTTCTCAAGGTAAACCTCTAGTTGCTAATCAATTCTCCAAAAAAGGATCTCTTATGGGCAGGGATGCCGGACAATTTGTTTTGGGAGGCATTGGTAAAGCGGCAGAATTATTTAATCGTACAGAATCAGAAGTGATCACAACTCCCACAGGCACAGTTGTTTCTAACAGAAATCCCCGCCGTAACCTTTGGGCTGGAGTCTTAGAAGGCGGTGTGAGAACAGTAGTTCCCCAAATTACCCAGCGCAATCAACAGGCAATATCCCAAATGATGCAACGTACTAATGTTTGGTTTTTACCCGCCGGCACAGAAGTTGAAGTTTACATCAATCAAACCATGCAGCTATAAAATCTGCCGCCATGAAATATAAGATCAACTTCATAGCTCGTATTCCAGGTAGCTCTTACTTTCTACATTTAGCTTCCCTGAGTTTCTCGGCAGCAATCTTACTACTGGCAAGTCGTGCTTTAGCTAATAACGCCGTTCTGCGTTCTATGTTTTCCTGTCAAGCACAGGGTTTAGGAGGAGCAGTGCCTACAATCACTGTTTCCTATCAGCAAGGAACAAATTTAAGCTTTATTCCTGCTAGAGAAGTAATTAAAAAAGTTTGGTTAAACGACCCAACACAAGTAATTATGGATTTTGATGGGCCGATGTGTATGCAGTTTGGTTCGCAACCCAACGCTAATATAGGAGACTGCAAGAATTCAGGAGCAAATGTCATTCAACTCAGACGCATTAAAAAACTAAAAATTCCTGGTATCCCTAGCGCTGAAAATACACTTTTAACAGTAGTTACTGAACAGCAAGGGCAAAATAAATTATATACTTTCAGGATTCTTTACAGTGACGGTGTTCCTGAATATCACACTTTAGCAATTTACCCTGATTCTGGTGGCCCTACTTCTTGTGTGAGAGATCCAAAACAATCTACAGCTAATGATTAACTCAAATTAGCAAATTGACTAACCAAATTCCTCCAGCCAATACCAATAGTAATGGCGTTAGCCAGTCACCCCAACGCACGTACAAAGTTTGTGTTTGTCGTCGGTAAATTGTTTCGGCATGAATTTCATAGGTATTATGTCCAGATATCCACAAAGTTCTGCCGTGGGGATCTACAAAAGCCGAATATCCTGTATTTGTCGCTCGAACTGCCCATTTATCAGTTTCAATTGCCCGCATGATATCTTGAGCATGATGTTGGGCTGGCATGGAGGCGCTGTAATGAGCATCATTAGAAGGACTGAGTATGAATTGTCCACCCGCAGCAGCCTGACGACGGAATAAATCAGAAAAAGCAGATTCGTAACAAATGCCAACGATCGCTCTACCAAAAGGAGTGTCAAATACTTGATTTGATGAACCTGGAACTTGATGTTCATCTAAGGGTGATAATCGACTAATTATACCGCCTAAGAATTCCTCAAAGGGAACATACTCGCCAATTGGGACTAATTTAGACTTGTCATAACGGCTAAAAATATTACCATCACCTGTGACAGTAAACAAGCTATTTGTATAGCTGCGTCCCCGTTCTCCAAAGCCACCAATCCAAGCTACAACACCTTTTTCTCTTACTGCTGCTACCAAAGAGCCACGCATAATCTCACGCTGAAAAAAAGGCAAAGCTCCTTCTGGTGTTAGTACTGCATCTATACCTTGATCTGCTAGAGTCAGATATCCGCTAGTGTATCCTGCGATCGCGCGACGCAATCCTTCTGGGTAAAGCTTGATTTGGTTGGGAATATTCCCTTGAATAATCCCTACTTGCAATGCTGCTTGTGGTGATTGAACCAAAGGACGAGTGTATAAGCTAAAACCAATGAGGTGTAAGGTAATTAGTATTCCTGTGGCAATGAATAGATATCTATTAACGAACTGCATTAGACACGTAGACGCGGTAGACGCGAAGCGGCTTCCGAAGGTACGGCTTCCGAAGGTAGTGGCTTCCCGTACGCCGGAGGCGTTCCCGCAGGGTAGGGTAGGCGCAAAGAACGCGAAGCGAATTTTCTTCGTGTCCTTCGCGTCTTGGCGGTTTATCCAAGCCTCTGCAATCAAACCATTTACTGCTACTATTGCTGCTGTGACAGCAATAGGCCCAGAAAGTTGACCAAGATGTAAAATTACAAGATTATGCGGACTTTGAGTGTAAGAAAGAGAACTCCACCACAACGGGCCAACACTCCAAAGCGCTTCTAAACTGCACCACAGAGCTGTACCAATGAGAACGCGCATGAGAGGGGAATTCAAAATCTTCTTTCTACCTTCTCTGCCTTGTTGCGACGCAATCCATGATAAACAAGTAGCCCATATCGCAACTAATACTGCTCCCCAGAGAGTAATAAATATCCAGCAGAAAAGGGCAATTCCTAAGCTTGCTAACCAAGGAACCCCCATCCACGTCATTGGGTGAATACCCGTAATCCAAGCTAAGGCTATGCCGTGATAACCAATACCCCAAGCGAGGGAGAAGAGTGGGAGGAGGGAAGATTGATTTTTTGTTTGTGCGGAATTGACAATTAACACCCAGAGGGGAGCAAGGGCAAACCAAGCTAGAAACCAGGCGTTTACAGGCGCAACGGTAAGCCCCATCAAAATACCGCTTCCTAAGGCAATCATGGCACAAAGAAAGAAGTCTTTGCGTCTCCCCATCTGCGCGTCCCCGCGTCCTCTTATTTCCCCCTGTCCTTTTTTACTCTGCTTCTGCCGCATCACCAGAATCAGGAGGAACTATTGCAACTCCTGTAATCACGTCATCTTCATCTAAACGCTGTACGCGTACCCCAGTCGCAGAACGCGATTGGACAGAAATGGCATTAACTGCCTGCCGAATGATGATACCGCGACTAGTGACCATCATAATTTCATCATCGTTGTTGACGATATGTAATGTAGCTAGTTGGTCTTTGATTTTCCTGTTTTTGAACTTGGTTGCCATTAAACCTTGACCGGCACGATTTTGCAAGCGGAACTGAGCTACTGGTACACGCTTACCGTATCCTCCCATTGTAATTACTAGCACCCAGGGGCCGTGATGTCCGTTGCCCGGTACTTCTAGAGACTCCTCATTTTCGATTTCTTCGGTTTCGATTTCTTCGATTTCCGCTTCTGAAATTGGGGTCAAATTATCAAGAACAGCAGCAGGGAGAATATCCATACCTACTAGTTCATCGCCAGCCCGCAGTTTCATGGATTTTACACCACGGGTAGCGCGACCTAAAGGACGCAGCTGTTCGTGAGTACAGCGAAAGTGAATTGCCATACCTTGGCGCGAACCAATGATCACACTATCTTCTACTCTTGCCCGCCTTACCCAGCGCAGTTGATCACCTTCTTCTAAAGAAATGGCAATTAAGCCATTAGCACGAATATGACTAAACGCTGTTAAGTCAGTTTTCTTGATGTTACCGCCTTTGGTGAGCATGACTAAATATTCATCGCTAGTAAACTCACTTACTGGTACTATCGAGGTGATTTTTTCCTCTTTAGGAATGGGTAGCATCTGTACAATTGGCGTTCCGCGACTGGTACGGGAACCAATGGGAAGTTGATAAGCTTTCAGACAGTAGACAACGCCACGTTCGCTAAAAAATAGTAGGCTGTCGTGATCGCAGCAAGTTAAGAAATGCTCAACACCATCATCCTCTTTTACCTTGGCTGCGGCTTTACCTCTAGTCGCACGGCTTTGTGCCTCAAAGGTGTTAACTGGCATACGCTTAATATAACCTTGCTCAGTCAACAAAATTACAGCTTTTTCATTGGCAATTAAATCTGTGTCTTCTAACTCTCCTTCGCCGTGCATAATTACCGTGCGGCGAGGAGTAGTGTGTTTTTCTCTAATTTGTCTGACTTCGGTTTCGATAATATGCAGCACCCGTTCCCGC
Source organism: Chlorogloeopsis sp. ULAP02 (assembly GCF_038404745.2). Classification (NCBI taxonomy): domain Bacteria; kingdom Bacillati; phylum Cyanobacteriota; class Cyanophyceae; order Nostocales; family Chlorogloeopsidaceae; genus Chlorogloeopsis; species Chlorogloeopsis sp. ULAP02. The sequence continues at coordinate 17,199 of NZ_JAYKTT020000069.1, forward strand.
CGTGCCAAAATATCGTTTAAGTCAGCAATCTGCGCTTGTAATTCTTCGTGTTCGTGACGAATTTTATCGGCTTCTAGAGCAGTTAACCGTCGCAGTTGCATCTGTAAAATGGCATCAGCTTGTGCTTCCGACAGTCCATAAGTCGTGATTAACTCTCCCTTTGCCGAGGGTGTATCGGCGGCATGACGAATGAGGGCAATAATTGCATCAAGATGAGCAAGGGCAATCAATAATCCTTGCAAAATATGATCGCGTTCCTCAGCTTTACGCAACTCATACTGAGTGCGTCTGGTAATCGATTCGATCCGAAAATCCAGAAACACTTGTAAAAAGTTTTTCAGCGTTAGTATTTGGGGTTCGCCATTTACCAACGCCAGCATATTAGCCCCAAAGTTGGCTTGTAGTGGTGTTTGTTTATAAAGATTATTGAGCACTACTTTGGGATAGGCATCGCGCTTGAGTTCAATGACTATTCGCATCCCATCGCGATCGCTTTCATCCCGAATATCAGCTATTCCTTCGATTCTCTTTTCATTAACCAACTCGGCAATTTTCTCAATTAATGCTGCCTTGTTAGTTTGGTAGGGTAATTCGGTAATGACGATCGCTTCTCGTTCCGGGCGTCCTCGCTGTTGGATAGTTTCAATATTTGCCACACCACGCATGGTAATAGAACCACGCCCTGTGGTGAAGGCTTCTCTGATTGCCGCAGTACCCAGAATTTGACCCCCAGTCGGAAAATCTGGCCCGTGGACATACTGCATTAACTGGGTATCGGTAATTTCTGGATTTCCAATCAGTGCTACCAACCCATCTATCAATTCGCCTAAATTGTGGGGTGGAATGTTAGTTGCCATCCCCACAGCAATTCCAGAAGAACCGTTTAACAGTAACTGCGGAACCCTTGCTGGCAAAACAGTTGGTTCTTGCTGGGAACCGTCGAAGTTACTAACAAAGTCTACGGTTTCCGATTCGATATCTTGCAGAAGAGCGTCGCTAGTCAAAGCTTCCAAGCGGCATTCGGTGTAACGCATTGCCGCAGGTGGATCATTATCTACGGAGCCAAAGTTGCCATGCCCTGCAATCAAGGGCGATCGCATGGAAAAATTCTGCGCCATCCGCACCAAGGCGTCATACACAGCCGTGTCGCCGTGAGGATGATATTTACCAAGAACTTCCCCGACTACACGCGCGCATTTACGGAAGGGGCGGTCTGAGGTCAACCCCAACTCGTGCATAGCGTAGAGAATCCGCCTATGTACAGGTTTCAGACCATCCCTGGCATCTGGCAGCGCCCGACCCACAATTACGCTCATCGCGTATTCCAGGTAAGACCTGGACATTTCGTTCCGTAGATCCGTGGGGATAATCCTCTCCTGAGAGGTTGCCATAACCTAAAATACTCCAAGAACGATTAGTTTCAGCAATTAAAGCGAAAACAAGCAAAATTATTCCCAAATAATCCTGAATAATTGCCATAATTTGTTACGATTTTAGCACATCTTGTCTTTTTCTGGGTGATAATGAAAAGCCTAAAACTTTATCAAGTACCTGAAAAATAATAACTAATAAGTCTCTTCAAAAAAGTTATTTTTTAAGAGGATATAAATAACTATAAAAATTAAGTTAATAAAAACAAATTGATTTAATTGAATAACTTAGAATAGAACATTTAATTAGTGATCATAAAATATCGAATAAATATCTAAAGTTATTATTGTAAAGCGAGTGTAACTCTCAAATAGATAGCTTAATAAAAATATTTCTTAAATTACGAAACTAAACCATAGCTTCAAACAACTCCAAAGAAATATCTAGAAGATTGAATAACAAACCGTCCCACGTTATGGAAGCTTTACAAGCTTCTATAACTAGTGGTAATGGCTCTGATAAAATATTTTTAAATTCAATCTCTCCTGGCAATTTAATTTTATAAGCTAACTGTTCTTTGGGAGGAGTAAATTGAGCATCAATACCACTACGATTTCCCCTAGCATCAACTCGATACCAACCTATTTCAGGTAAATAAACTGCATTAAAACCATGTAAACAATAGGGTTCACCATGAGCATATACACTCAATCTTTGATAGCACAAGCCTGTTGGGATTTAATTTGCTCTGAGTAGTGCCGCTAACAAATGACTTTTTGCATAACAATAACCTGTTTTATATTTGAGTACATCTGAGGCTCGACAAGTAACAGGATTCATTTGGTAGTCGTAGCTATGATAAATTTCATCTCGCACCCACTCAAAACAAGCTTTGGCGATCGCTTCCAATCTTTGATGTTTGAATGCAATTTTTTTCGCAAGTTCCAAAACAGTAGGATGTTGCCAATCAATCACTTCAGTTGCTTGTAGATATTCTTCCATGTTGTTCATTCTCAGTAGTGTGCCACCAGTTGGTCTGTCTTCTGCCTTTGTATGATTATCTCAGCCCTAAGATAGTGTGTAGCAAAGAATAGTATTTCTTAAGCTTGGCTTGTTAGTTGGAGAAATAGCCATGAACAAAGAAACTGTTCCCAATCAAGCCGAAAAGACTAACCCCCAGGGCGATGAAACTCAACTTAGTCCTGAAATGCGGGACAAAATTAAGCATCCTCCAAAAATGGACGATGTATTACGGGATTTGCCGCCAGATGAACTTAAAAATAATCAGGCTGTAGTACCAGAAATGCTTGATGAACCGAGTGATGAAATCGTTGGTTTTACTAAAGATTAGTGAAAATAACTGTCCTCTGTTCCCTGTTCCCCCAACACCGTTCGCCGAGAGAGTATTTTTCTAGCTTCCGTGCCACTATATAAAGTAGAGCGCAATTTTTTCAGTAAGACGGAGGCAAACTTAACGCTGTGCAGATAACATTCTTAGGGACGAGTTCCGGTGTACCAACGCGATCGCGCAATGTTTCTAGTGTCGCCCTGAGATTACCACAACGAGCAGAGGTGTGGTTATTTGACTGTGGCGAAGGTACTCAGCACCAGCTTTTACGAAGCGATCTTAAAAGTAGCCAACTCTCCCGAATTTTTATCACCCATATGCATGGCGATCACATTTTTGGCTTGATGGGTTTGCTTGCTAGTTGCGGCTTGGCAGGTAATGTGGAACGTATTGATATTTATGGGCCGCCTGGACTAAACGAATATCTACAGTCAGCTCTACGTTATTCTCACACTCACTTCTCCTACCCTGTGAAAGTTCACGCTATTCGTCCAGGGGTAATCTACGAAGACGATGAATTTACTGTTACCTGCGCTCCTTTACATCACCGCGTTACTACCTTCGGTTATCGCGTAGTCGAAAAGGATCGTCCGGGACGCTTTGATATCGAAAAAGCCAAGGAAATGCAAATTCCACCAGGCCGCGTTTACGGACAACTCAAACGTGGTGAAACGGTAACACTACCTGATGGGCGGGTTTTTCATGGTGCTCAATTTTGTGGCCCTACCGAAAATGGACGTAAAATCGCTTATTGCACAGACACAATTTATTGTGAGAATGCAGTGGAATTAGCGCAGGATGCAGATGTATTGATTCACGAAGCAACTTTTTCTCATCAAGATGCAGAACTAGCTTTTCAACGTCTACACTCTACATCTACAATGGCTGCGCAAACTGCTTTAGCTGCCGGAGCGCGTCATTTGCTCATGACTCATTTTAGCCCCCGCTATGCTCCTGGAAATCCTATTGAGTTAGGGAATCTACTTCAGGAAGCCCGTGCTATCTTTCCCAACACAAATATGGCTTACGATTTCATGAGTTATGAAATACCTAGACGACGTGATGTAGAGTTAAATGAAATGACTTTATCAAAATCAGGTTGAGCGGGAACTTAGAACTTTGAATTGCTTACTGAGTGCTTAATGTTCAGTAAGGTGTGTTACGGCTATGCAAAGATTTGAGAGTTAAAGAGAATGAAAATTAGCCGTAACGCACCGCATGATTTTGGTGTTACGCCCTGCTTTAACGCACCTGACTAGACTGGCAATAGACAATTTAGTTGTAAAATTAAACCGATTTGCGATCACTAAAATATCACTGACTTTACCAAATCTTTAATTGAAAATAATAAATCAAGTAAAATTTTTAAGTAATAATATCTAAACTTTTTGAAAAAATTACACATATATGACACGTTTTAATGTAGGGTACTCAGATTTTTATGAATTTGCTAGTAGCTATCTATACAAATAATTTTTACTAGTAAGTAGTAAGTTTAAGACGATCCTAAAAACTGTACTGATTTACTCTTGACTAACTAATTTTGTTTAAATTTTGCTAATATGCCCATAATATTGAACAGTTGGCTATTACATTAAAATCCAACTAAATTTATTCTAAATATAGTTATTTTATATACATAAAGATTTCAGTATAAATAGACACTTATTACTATTAACTATAATAATTACTGAGTAAAAATTACACAAAAGTTGTACAAAATCATAATGTATAAAAACCTAAATATTTAACTTTTAGGTCTATTAATTTTTATTGGTAAGAAAACTTAAAGATTAACACAGAGCATTGACATTTACAAATTGGCACTTTAGCTTTGTATGAACAAATTTATCCTGATGATATAGTTGAAAAACTAAGCTAAACGTATATCTGTGTATACATCAAAAACTGCTAGCAAATATCAACTTACTTGTTGCATAAGAGTTGATTGATAAGTTGATATTTGGTAAATACTAAAATATGCGATTACATCAGAGCCATTTAGCTATGAATTATTAGTTGTTTTATAAAATTTAGATTTAGATATGGTGATTTGATGTAGTAACGATTAAGTATGGCGTTTTGCCTATTTTTCAATAAAAACAATATTAATATAACCAAATTAATTGAATTTTTCTAGTAAAGAAATAGTGTTTCGATTTAGAGGATTGTAATAGTGATTAACACTGAACTTGAACAAGGAAAGCTGATGATTACCTCTCAAAAAGATGTTGTTAATTTTAGAAATATTTCTAAAGCCTCTACAATCTCTTCAATTTTGTGGCAACGCCGCTTTTTGATTTTGAGTGTTTCCTGCGTAGTCATGTCGGCTGCGAGTTTCATGGCTTTCAGTGCAAAACCTGTTTATCGAAGCTCTATGCAGTTATTAGTAAATTCCAGCTTTGATGAAAGAGAACTGCTAACTAATACTCAAGAAAGTGTACTGAAAAATTTAATTGAACCTAAATTAGAAGCTTTTGACTACACTCCTCAAATGAGGTTAATAGTCAGTTCCAAAATTATCCAAAAAGCGATAAATTCACTTCGTGCTGAATATCCAAATCTTACTGTAGAAGAGATAAAAGGTAAAAATCCTTATCGAAAACCTTTAGTTGTAAAGGAAGTAGAGCAAGACACAGGAACTGATCCTACTTACGATCATGTATTTGAGCTTTCCTTTGAAAGTAGCGATCCAGTGAAAGCCCAAAAAGTATTACAAGCTCTGCAAAAAGCATTTAGAGACTATAATACTGAGCAACAAAAATACAGAGTTAGTAAGGTACTGACTTTAGTTAATGATCGTCTACCGACGATGAAACGGCAATTGCAAGTATCTGAGGAAAAGTTAGAAAAGTTTCGCAAAACATACAATGTATTCGATCCTGAGATCCAAGGTAAGTTTCTGCTAGAATCGCTGGCAGATATTAAAAAACAGCTACAATCTACTCGCGCTCAACTGCAAGATTTACAAGCTCGCCATAAAAACATTGAGAACGAGCTAGCGTCTTCTTCTCAAAACGCAGGATTTTCTTATCCCCTGAATCAATCCCTACGTTCTCAAGAGCTAATTGATGACATTCAAAAAACTGAACTAGCTTTAACACAGGAGCGCCAACGCTATACAGATGACTTTCCTGCTGTACAGAAACTGATTGAACAGCGCCAGAGTCAAGTTGAATTATTGAGAAACGAGATTCAGCAATCACTCCCAATATTAAATAAAAACATACAAGCTTCCCTACTGCGAGCTATTGACAGAACAAATGCCAAAGTAGGGCAGTCAGTTAACTGGGAAGCACTCAAGCGATCGCTTGCAGAAAATGTACCTGTGCCAGAAAGTGCAAGACAACCATTATTGACAAAAGAGCAATTAAAAGAAGTTGAACTGAGGTTAGCGCAACAATTAATTGAAGTAGAAACAACTACCAAGGGGCTGCGTGCCAATGAAAAGAGTTTAGTTGAGTCAGAACAAAAAATCTCCTCGGAGTTGAGTAAATATCCAAAACTAATATCAGAGTATAATCGCTTGCTGCCAGAGGTAGAAACTAAGCGCAAGCAAGTTGAGCAAATTACCCAGGCGCAACAATCTTTGGGGCTGAAAATGTCTCAAACAAACTTTGACTTGCAAGTTTTAGAAGAACCCCAACGGGGAATCGATGTGGGTAGCAACAGATTGTTATTTCTTGTGGGAGGAGCGATCGCTGCACCGATTTTAGGTTTTGCCGCTGCCTTGATGGGAGGATTATCTAATAAAGTTATTTATTCTTCCCAAGAATTAAAAAAACTAACCAATTTACGAATACTAGCTACAGTTCCAAAATTAAAACCATTCTCTTACTACAGGCAGGGATGGCACTTGCCTTGGAAGTGGGGGCGAACCAAAGCTGAATTCAAAGCAGCAGAGATTTTTGACGAAAAGCCTTTCCAGCAAACTCTGGATATGGCATATCAAAATATCCAAATCATCAAGTCTCCTCTTTCCTTCAAGTCTCTAATGGTGACTTCGGCAGTACCTGGAGAAGGCAAAACAACCTTAGCTTTGGAATTGGCGGTGAGTGCTGCTCGGATGCATCGACGGGTACTGTTAGTTGATGCTAACTTACACCAACCAAGTCTGCACAAAACCCTAGAACTTTCTAATGATTGGGGACTATCCCTGTTATTAGTCGATGAAGCAAATACCTCCTTTGAGGATTATATCCAGCCCATTCACCCCTCTATAGATGTTTTGACTGCTGGATCTACCACCGAAAATACGGTAAAGTTACTTAGTTCTCGACGAATGAAAGAATTGGTAGAGTTGTTTGAGCAAACCTACGATCTTGTGTTGATAGATGCTCCTGCTATTCTGACTATGGTCGATGCCAGAATTTTAGCAACCTTCTGTAATAGCATCGTGATGGTGGCACGTATTGGTAAAGTAACTCAAACTCAGTTGATTCAAGCTACAGACATTTTGAGTAACTTGAATTTGATTGGTATCATTGCTAATTCATCTGGCAGTTCTCATGCTTAAGTTAACGCGCCTTTCCAGCTCCTAAATATAATTCGCCCACTTTGGGATCGTTCAACAATTCTAAACCAGGGCCTTGGATTGCATCTCGTCCCGACTCTAGTACATAACCCCGGTGTGCCATTTCTAAAGCTTTACGAGCATTTTGCTCTACCAAGACGATCGCCGTACCTTCCCGGTTAATTTCTTTAATTTGCTCAAATACTTGAGTGACTAAAATCGGAGACAAAGCAGCCGAAGGTTCATCCAAAAGCAATAAGCTGGGTTCTAACATCAAAGCTTTACCCATTGCCAGCATCTGCCGTTCTCCTCCAGAAAGAGTACCAGCACGTTGACGACGGCGATCGGCAAGCCTGGGGAACATGGTAAATATTTTATCTTTCAGTGGTTTTAAATTGACATTACGGACAAAAGCACCCATTTCTAAGTTTTCTTCAACACTCAGTGAAGAGAAAACATTAGAAATTTGTGGTACATAGCACATCCCCTTTTGAACAATATAATTTGATTTTAACCCGGTGATATCCTCTCCTTTAAAGGTAATCGTGCCTTTATGGGGTGTTAACAGTCCAAAAATTGTTTTTGCTAGGGTTGATTTACCAGCGCCATTGGGGCCAATTACTGTCACCAATTCTCCGGGTTGAACGCAAAAATTTATACCTTGCAAAATATCTACATCTTTGATGTATCCAGCATGAACATTGTGAACTTCTAGTAAATAGTCATTAGTCATTGGTTAGTGGTTAGTAGGTAGTGGTTAGTAGGGGGGGCTGCGCTTTAGGCGGGTTCCCCTCCCCTTTTCTTTATCTCCAATACACTATGATGGCGTTTTTTGCAAATCAGGTCTTTCTTCTGGGACGATCGCTCCTTCTACTGGGCAAACTTGGAGACATATGCCACAGTCAATACAGGTGGCAAAGTCAATCCAGAACCAATCGGTTCCCTTGACATTTTTACCTGGCCCTGGGTGAATACAAGCAACGGGACAAGCGTCTACACAATCTGCAACGCCTTCACAAACCTCTGTAACAATAGTGTGTGGCATAGATTTCCCCTCTTTTTTAGATCGCAATTGCTGTACTTAGCCAGCTATTTCTAGCCTAACAATAATGGTTTGGTCATTAGTCAATAGTCAAGCCAGACTCTCAATAATTAAGGCAGAGGGCAGGGGGCAGTAGACGCGGTAGACGCGTTCGCCGTAAGGCGTTGCGTTAGCTAGCGGCTTCCGTTCAGCGAAGCTGTTCCCGTTCCCCGAAAGGGGTTCCCGCAGGGTAGGGTAGGTACGGCTACTTGCACCAAGTCGCTGCGCGCAAGAGCGTAGGTAGGCAGAAGGAAAGAAAACAAAAGACTTTACTTTCTGTCTTTGGGCGCTCAGATTTTACACCTCGCCTAATAGAAAATGAGTGAAACAAACGGCGATCGCTCTATAAATAGGAGTGAAATTAACACCTATAACAGTACTGTTGTTCTACCATCACAACGGTAGTATTATTAAGGACTGTTACGTGCTGCCTTATATTGATTAGCCTGCCGATATGTCAGAAACTCAATTAGCTGCATCTATAAATGGGCATCTTCCCTATCCCCATCAAAATCACCAAAACACTATCCGCATTCGGGGTGCTAGGCAGCATAACCTGAAAAATATTGACTTGGACTTACCGCGCGATCGCTTGATCGTCTTTACAGGTGTTTCTGGTTCGGGCAAATCTTCTTTAGCTTTTGACACTATCTTTGCCGAGGGACAGCGCCGCTATGTCGAATCCCTCAGTGCTTATGCACGCCAATTTTTAGGTCAGATGGACAAGCCCGATGTAGAGTCAATTGAAGGATTAAGTCCGGCGATTTCCATCGACCAAAAGTCTACTTCCCATAACCCCCGTTCTACAGTGGGGACGGTAACAGAGATTTACGACTATTTGCGCTTACTGTTTGGGCGGGCGGGTGAACCTCATTGTCCAATATGCGATCGCTGTATTGCCCCACAAACTATTGATGAAATGGTTGATCGAATTATGGAATTAGGCGATCGTACCCGCTTTCAAATTCTTGCGCCTGTCGTGCGGGGTAAAAAAGGCACTCATAAAAAGTTGTTATCGAGTTTGGCATCTGGTGGCTTTGTCCGCGTGCGTATTGATGGTGAGGTGCGGGAATTATCAGACTCAATTGAGTTAGACAAAAATACTACTCATACTATTGAAGTAGTAATTGACCGTTTAGTGAAAAAAGACGGTATTCAAGAGCGTTTAGTCGATTCACTTACTACTTGTTTGAAATTATCAGAAGGGATAGCAGTAATTTTATTTACACCTACTTCGGATAGCAGCCAATCATCCACCAACGAACAAGAATTAATATTTTCAGAGAATTTTGCTTGCCCAGAACACGGCGCGGTAATGGAAGAGTTATCGCCGCGATTGTTCTCGTTTAATTCTCCCTATGGTGCTTGTCCTAATTGTCATGGTATTGGTAGTTTAAGAAGATTTTCTATGGAATTGGTAGTACCCGATCCAGAAGCACCAGTATATGCAGCGATCGCACCTTGGTCAGAAAAAGATAATTCTTATTACTTAGAATTGCTTTATAGTTTGGCACAAGCTTATGGATTTGAATTGCAGACATCCTGGAATAAGCTGACACAGGAGCAGCGACAGATAATTTTGCATGGAGAAGAAATCACCTCAGAAACGCAAAAAAAACAGGTTTTTCGAGGAGTAATTCCAATTTTGCAAAGGCAATATGAGGGTGGTTCAGAGCTAGTTAAGCAAAAATTAGAACAGTATTTGATTGATCAACCATGTCCGGTGTGTAATGGCAAACGACTGAAACCAGAAGCCTTGGCAGTACGATTGGGACAGTATCGAATTTTAGATTTGACAGGGGTATCGATCGCCCAGTGTCGGGAGAGGATTGATAATTTAAAGTTAAGCGATCGTGCCTATCGCATTGCCGATTTGGTATTGAGGGAGATTAGAGCTAGGTTGCAGTTTCTCTTAGATGTGGGATTGAATTATTTGACATTAGATCGTCCGGCAATGACGCTTTCAGGTGGTGAGGCGCAGCGCATTCGCTTGGCAACTCAGATTGGCTCTGGCTTGACTGGAGTTTTGTATGTTTTAGATGAACCAAGTATTGGCTTGCATCAACGAGATAATGGGCGCTTGCTGCGAACTTTAACCAAATTGCGCGATTTGGGCAATACCTTAATTGTGGTGGAGCATGATGAAGAAACAATTCGTGCTGCCGATTATATAGTTGATATTGGCCCTGGTGCAGGCATTCGTGGTGGAAATATTATTGCCCAAGGTGATTTGAAGGCGTTGCTTGAAGCTGAAGCATCATTGACAGGTGCATATTTATCGGGGCGGCAGGTAATTCAAACACCTGCTCAAAGAAGAGAAGGAAATGGACTAAGTTTAGTTATTAAAAATGCCCATCGCAATAATTTAAGAAATATCGATGTAGAAATACCACTGGGCAAACTCGTCACTGTCACTGGTGTTTCTGGTTCTGGTAAATCTACTCTAATTAACGAATTACTTTATCCAGCACTGCAACATCACCTTTTCCGCAGAGTACCCTTTCCTAAAGAAATGGATGGAATTAGGGGATTAAATACTATTGATAAAGCAATTGTCATTGATCAATCTCCCATTGGTAGAACACCCCGTTCTAACCCCGCAACTTACACAGGCGTTTTTGATGTGATTCGCGATGTGTTTTCTGCAACCATTGAAGCGAAAGCTAGGGGTTATAAACCGGGACAGTTTTCTTTCAATGTCAAAGGTGGGCGTTGTGAAGCTTGTAGCGGGCAAGGTGTAAACGTCATTGAAATGAATTTTCTGCCTGATGTTTATGTGCAGTGCGAAGTTTGCAAAGGTGCGAGATATAACCGCGAAACTTTGCAGGTGAAGTATAAAGATAAATCTATTGCTGACGTTCTCAATATGACTGTTGAAGAAGCTTTGGAATTTTTCCAAAACATTCCCAAAGCTGTCACTCGTTTGCAAACTTTAGTAGATGTCGGATTGGGTTACATTCACTTAGGACAACCCGCAACTACTTTATCTGGTGGAGAAGCGCAGCGAGTGAAATTAGCAACAGAATTATCACGCCGCGCCACAGGAAAAACACTTTATTTAATTGATGAACCAACAACAGGTTTATCTTTTTATGATGTCCACAAATTATTAGATGTGTTGCAAAGATTGGTAGATAAAGGTAATTCAATTTTGGTAATTGAACATAATTTAGATGTGATTCGTTGTGCCGACTGGGTGATAGATTTGGGGCCAGAAGGTGGCGATAAAGGTGGAGAAGTAATTGCCATCGGTACGCCAGAAGAAGTGGCAGCAAATTCTCAGTCTTATACTGGGCAGTATTTGAAGCAAGTGTTGCAGCATTATCCGCCAGTAGTGTCGGCAAATGGAAGTAAGTAGAAGGCAGTCCCAATGAAACAAGTTTCACCGCCAGGTATGAAAATAGGCATTGGGCATTGGGCATTGGTATAAAAAATTTTTCCCCTACACCCCACACCCTTACACCCTTACACCCTCTTTCAAGTCAGAGGGCAGACGGCAGAAGGTAAAAAGCTGTTTCCATCTACTTTCTAAAAGTTGCTATTTTACATTTAATCAACTCCCCTAGTTGATACTGGCAACAAGACTATTAATCTGCTGGTGCATTTGGCGATCGCAGATTGAAAAAGTCACAAAAATCAAAGGTATCTATTCGATGACTTAAACAGGTTTCTACAGCTATGTGGATATCGCCTTTTTCGTGCTGAACACGCTCCGCTCCAAGTATCTCCATACAGAATAGTCTAGCCAGCGATAACTATATGCGGGGCGGTTCTTGGAGCAACAATCCTGCTAACTGCCGTTGTGGGTTTCGCGACTACAACAAACGCGCCAACTCCTGCACCGGCGACGGTTTTCGTGTAGTCTGTGGAGTTCCGAGGATTATTCAGTAGCCCTTTATACTTTCATCACTGAATACTTTTGCATAAAAACTACGGTAGATGTGATGTTTGAAAAAGGATGAATCATCCTCAACAACCCAGTGAATTTATACAGTATCAAGAATTATGTAACTGGGTGAAGGGTAACTACGAAATGTGAAGCACGAATTAATGTGTTAGTAGTTCATTACAATATCTTCGCCAATTTAAGAAGGGTTGACACTGATTACGAATGGGTAAAAGTGACAAATGCAAAATATTTTAACTGCTTGTTCATCTCTCATAACCTCACCCTAACTACGACGGGAAACCGATCGCCTAATGTGAAATAAACAAGCTCGCCTCAACATAAAAAAATTTCCCAAATCTTCAGCTTGTTTTTGAGAAGTTAGCTAGATGCTGATTACTTAGCGTTTTTATTCTTGCTTGCATCCAGTGCTTTTTTGATTGTTGCAAGAGGAATAAATAGCGATAGAGGTGCATCTTGGAACTCTAGAAAGCCAAATTTTCTTTTGTAATATTCTTTTATTTGTTCATTTTTTGCGTCAACTCTAACAGCATATACCCCAGTTTTCTGAGAAATATCAATTGCACATTCAAAAGCGTGTCTTAAAAGCCTCTTTCCAATACCTTTTCCTTGCATTGATTGTTCTACTGCTATCCTACCAATTAACAAAGCAGGAGTTTCTTTTGGAAAACTTCCCCTTAATTCGTCAGGTATAGTTTGTGTTGAAATCACACTGGCACTGGAAGTATAGTAGCCCAATATCACTTGACTGTTTTTTGGAACAGCTAAAAATACCTTTGCTACTCCATTTCTATCATTGATTAGTGCGTACTTTTTCAGGTATTCATTTAATTCTTGATTACCACAATCAAATGAAATTTTCTTGAGGCTACTACGACTAAAACCTGCAGAATCTATGGAGCAAATATCCAAATCCACAAGAGAGTATACTCCAGCACACATATTTCTGTACTGAAGTATAAGCTTACTCGAAGAGTGAAAGCAAGCCGTCAGAAGGTTCAGGAGGGTTTTGCATTACTGAAATAAAATACTTACTGTCACGCTCTGACAACGGCAACACTAATTTGTGATTGTCAGAGAATTGATTTGTCTTTCTTCTCGAAGTAACTGCCTTAAAATCTCGTAACTCAAACACAAAAGCACGAACACGAACAAAATTTCTTACTGACGGAGCACGTTTAACACTTACAATCCGATGCAACCTATTATGAACAGATTTCACTTGATGCTTATAACCTTGCGTTGTCTTTCTTATAAGCCTTGGCATAGGATTACCTGGATTTTTTACTTACTGTTTAAGTTTAAAAATTATAATAATATCCACATCATAGCACGAGCTAAAGTGTATCCTGGTCTGGTCTCCATTAAACTATAAACATCCCATTAGTCAATAGGTTCAACACGATCGCCCAGGATCCGATCGCCGTGACTGGGAGGCTGAGAAATCACCATTGCTGTTGTTACCCCATACATAATACTCGGCAGTTTCTTTGCTACTCATAGTAAAGAAAAATTAACTTGGGAAGATTACCAAGGATAACAAAAATTGGTGTAGTAGACTACATAGTGAACTCTTTCTATATCTGAAAATGAGATAATTAGCCGAATAATAGCTCATTTCACCCAACTAGGTTGGTAAAAACTCTATAGCCATTGGGGAAAAAAAATGCATAATAGCTCTGATATTAAAGAATTGTACGAAGAACAGGCACAACTTGCAGCAGCACAACTATATTTTGGACTGCCCTTAACCACTTGTGAAGCAGAAGTAAGAGATGGAATTAACTCATGCTTTCAACCTTTTCCTAAAGGAAGAAAAACAGATGAGCTAGAAAATTCAGTTTACCAATTCAACAAAATTTTAGATAGTTTAGGTGCCTAAACACTAAGTTTCTGATGATGGAGACTTAAGCTAATCAACCCAGAGATGCGATCGCTCCTCCTGGGAGGGTGAGCAATCATCTGTCATCGACGATATTCATCACCACAGTCGCCGATTAACTGATACAAATCCCGTGATTGGCTAGATACACTATCTATCAACTGCAAATCTTCAGTATCTAGAGTCAAATCAAATACTTTGGCGTTATCTTCTAGATGTTCAGATATGCCAAGTCTGGCACCAATAATTACACCACCTACAGCAGGTTTATCTAAAATGTAACCCACTGCAACATTGGATATACTGACTCCATATTTATCTGCTATTTGTTTGAGGGTAGAAAGCAACTGTTGAAATAATCCCCAACCACCCCAAGCATCAATCATATTCTTATATTTTCTCAGACTCACGGTAGCCAAATCAAAGCCTCGTGGTTCGGGTTTGCCCAAGTACTTTTCTGACAAAAAACCGCCGCATAGGGTACCGTAAGTAAAAAGCTTGATATTGTGTTGCTGACAAAACTGAATCATGTTAACTTCTGGACGGCGATCAACCAGAGAAAATTGCACTTGGTTAGAAACTATATTAATACCTGCTTTAATAATAATTTCCAAATGTTCGGTATCGAAATTTGTCAAAGCTAAATGCTTGATTTTACCCTCTGATTGGAGTTCTGCCATATATTTGAGGGCATCTAAGTAGTTGTTATCTCGATATTCCCACCAGTGAAATTGCATTAAATCTAAGGATTCAACATCCATTCTTCTCAGAGAGATATTGATATTTTCCTCGACAATTTTTCTAGTCATTTTACCGGGACGAGGCACCCATTTTGTGAAGGCTTGAATGTTAGATAAAGCTTCTTCGCCACGGGTGGCAAAAAGTTGACGGCGAAATTCACCAATCAAATCTTCGGCGGAACCATAATGATCTGCTAAATCCCAAGTAGTAAAACCTGCATCAACATATTTGAACATAGACTGAATTGCGGCTTTAGGATCTATGCGCCCATGTCCGCCAGAAACCTGCCACATTCCGTTTAATATCCGGCAAATGTTTAAATCAGGAGTGAATTGTAGGTAACTTGTTGTCGGTAAAACCATTTTTAATTGTTTAGTGCCAGCCTTTTTGGGCTTGTTCTAAAACGTAAGTAGAAACATCTTGAATTTCTTGTGCAGTCAGACGGTCTTTGTAAGCTGACATATTATTTTTACCATGAGTAACGATGGATGCGATCGCTTCAATTGAATCCATACCATTTTTCTTAAGTGCTTTTGCTTTTAATGTCTTACCCCTTCTGATGATGTTACCGCCATTGATATGACAACCAACACAATGAATACTAAAAATTTGTGCGCCATTCGCTGTATCTGCGGCACTAGCACTTGGGGCAACAATACTTGTTAACAGCAAGA
The DNA here is from genome assembly GCF_038404745.2 of Chlorogloeopsis sp. ULAP02. Classification (NCBI taxonomy): domain Bacteria; kingdom Bacillati; phylum Cyanobacteriota; class Cyanophyceae; order Nostocales; family Chlorogloeopsidaceae; genus Chlorogloeopsis; species Chlorogloeopsis sp. ULAP02. Next base: position 32,716 of record NZ_JAYKTT020000069.1, read on the forward strand.
ATATGATTAATATGAATATTAATAGTTTTTGCATTTAAATTCTCCTGATAAAAATTTTAATTTTGACAGAATAAAATCAGATTTATAAATAATTTTATAGCAATTAACATTCACTCTAGTTAATCTTGTTTTTCTTCATCATAATCTTCTACTTCACATTCAGCAATCAGTTCATCTAAACTTTCAGGGAAATCACCATTAGTAACTCTTTTATAAAAAACTTGATAACAATCGCTTTTATCTCCTTCTTTTCTAGGAAATCCTAACCAAAGAATAATAATAACTTTTTTTTGTATGAATGCTCTAAACAAAAGCCGATAACGCTCAGGTAGTTTCATTTTTTTAAGACGACCATACTTTTGTAAAGGCTTTTGTAAAACAAAGTGAGAAGCAAAAGGATCTTGAGGAATTTTTTCTTTTATTCCTATATCCAATGCCTTTAATAACTTAACATCTGGATGTTTAATAAATTCTTCTTTAGCTAGCTTTGTTTTTAAAATATAAACACGATTAGATAATTCTACCCATTGCTTATTGAACAATGGATAGAAAAAGATTGTCCATTCATTGCAAGTAAATGAACTCATGAATCCAAATCTACATCAGCTAGTAAATTATCCATTTCATCGCTCATTTCCTGTGTATAAGGAACTAGCTTAGAAGGATTTTGAATTGCATCCTTCATTAAAAAGTCAAGGAATAAACTCATCATTAGCGATTCAGCTTCATCTGCGTCCTCAGTCTCTTCCGTATTTAACCGAACTAAGAACGTATTGTCAGATAATACTTCAATGTAACCAGACTGATTAACTAAATGAGGGTAGTCTTTAGAAAATGCCCTCGGTAAGCGAAAGCCGTCTTGAGTACCTATCTTGGCATGAGCTATTGGATAAATTTTGCCAGCCATATAAATTATTCCTGACAGTTTGGCATGCTATTATAATATAAGTTATAACACTAAGTCCAATAATAAAAAAAGACAGGCAATATACCTGTCGCAAAATTAGTTAATAATTCTGACGAAAATTTAGAAATTCATCTCGGCTTCTTGGACTTTCTCGACTTGCTTCTTCTTCAGAATCAGCATCACTTGAGCTAACATCACTAAACAGACGAATGCGATCATCCATACAACTCTGTTAGGATCTTGTAGCACAATTTCCGTATCATCTTGACCAAACCCACCAACATTGGGGTTGTTAGTCAATGCGTCGCCAGCCTTAACTGCTTGTCCTTCAGAAACAATCAACTCTGGGCCAGCTGGAATTGTATCAACAACTGTTTCCCCGGAGTCACTTTGGATACTGACTTGATATTTGGCGTTACCGTATTCGTCTTCTTCTTTGGCAATCTTAGTAATTGTGCCAGCAGCAGAAGCGGTAAAAACACCGTTGTTGCTCTTCTCACCAGTAGGATAAACTTGTCCGCGTCCCCGGTTCGCACCTAAGTGAACAGCATATTTGCCGAAGTGAATGTTCTTGTCGGTGGCGGGGCTGGGAGAAAGAACTGGGAAGACTATTTCTTGATACTGCTCACCAGGAATAGGCCCTACAAGCAGGACGTTGTCTTGTCCTTCTTTGTAGGGTTGGAAATAAACATCACCAACCTCTTCCTTGAGTTCCTCAGGAATGCGATCCTCAGGAGCAATCTTGAAGCCTTCTGGCAGCATTAACACAGCACCAACATTCAAGCCAACTTTGGAGCCATCAGCACCTACTTGCTGCACTTTGGTATCGTAGGGAATTTTTACCACGGCTTTAAATACCGTGTCAGGCAAAACTGATTGAGGAACTTCTACCTCAGCAGGCTTTGCTGCTAGGTGACAGTTAGCACACACAATCCTTCCAGTCGGTTCGCGGGGTGTTTCTGGATAGGTTTGCTGCGCCCAAAACGGATAAGCTGCCGCAGACTGGGGAAGGGCTACATCGCTAGTGAAGAAAAATGTCATCGTAGCGATCGCTACGAGCAATGTTTTTACAATTGCTCTAGCAGTGCGATTTAATCTCGCTGTTGTAGAAGAATTTCTCATCTCTTAAGGACTAAAAATCTAGGAGCAACGTCAAATAATATTAGAGAGTTGTTAACAGTTATCAGTTACCAGTTATCAATTTTTTCACTGTTCACTGTTCACTGTTCACTGATTTAAGCCCACCAGGGTTCTTCACCAGTACGGAAGTCGGTTTCAGTCCAAGGGGTGAGGACAATATTGTCGTCTTGTGTTGTTGCGTGAGACAAAGCTAAAGAAAGCGGCGCTGGGCCTCTAACTACTTTACCTGTCTCATCGTATTGGGAGCCATGACAGGGGCATTTAAACTTATTCTCAGCAGCGTTCCAAGGTACAACACAACCTAAGTGGGTGCAAACAGCGTTAATACCGTAATCGCGAATCGCCTCTTTGCTGTCTACCACAATATAGGTAGGATCGCCCTTAAGTCCCTGAACCAGAACGCGATCGCCCACATTATGGCTGTCTAAAAACTTGCTGACGCTAACATTGTTACCCAGTTCGTCTTTTGCAGTTGTACCACCACCGACTCCACCAGCAGAAGGAGGAATGAAATATTTGACAACAGGATACAACGCCCCCAGGGCTACTCCGGTGACAGTCCCAAAAGTGAGAAGATTCATGAACTGACGACGCCCCATATCGGGTACGTCCATTGATTCCGAAAATTGAGCCATAATCTACGCGTTCTTGGGTATTTTGTTAACTTTTTTTGACTTGAGTTCTAGTATCTGAGAAACTCTTGTCTGAGGCGAGATGCCCATGCCTCTGTTGAAGATGCCAGATTATCTCTTCAAAGAAATGTCTCGCATCTTTACATCTATATAGCATTACATTTCTTTATATTCCTATCATACTTGAGTTACCGAACTTAACATCATCACCAAATGTAAAATATAATTGAGAACAGCTATGACCGGACAGGAATTACGCCAGTTGCTGCTTGAAAAGTGGGGACGCTCTTATGATGTCCAGCTACGCCGGACACAGGGCAAAATATTTGTACAAATTATGTGGAAATACTTGGAGCAAGCTTCTTTTCCCCTCAGTGAGGCAGAATACCAAGAACATCTAGATAGTATCGCCAATTATCTAAATTACTTGGGCGGAACAACTCAAGTACAAAAATCTATTAGGGAAACACGAGAGCGCCCACGCCTTGGTAAGGCTGTTAGTATTCCTCTAGATTTGGGCGAAAGGGCAGCAGAATGGATTCTATAGCTCAATAATTTACAGTCAGCAAAGTGTGGCAAAATTCAAACTAACTGTAATTATTGGACTGCAACTTGTTCAGTATGCCCTTCATTCGTCAAGTCTATACATTTAGCAGTTGTCATTAGAAAATATCAATATTTTTAAGTTCCTCAAGTCCTGTTTCGTAAATCCTCGACACTGCATTAGTCTTTCATGAAACGCGCTCACAATTTCAATCACTTCACAAAGGATGCATTCTCGATTTAATATGCTTCTATCCTGTGATTGATGGATAAATTTGGTACTTGCTGCCATTTCTCCCATCACGAACAAAATATGTTTATATCTCAGAAAATCTCGATTACATAGAGGCGAGCTCAAACAATAGACTTTGCGCAGACACCTTGCTTATTTTTGCTTCTATTACAGACGAGCACCTTTTGAAACGCAATCAATCCGTCGAACTCACTTTTTTGCAGTGCCGGAATAATTTTCATTTTTTAAATGTATTTCTATCTTATGATAGATACAATTTACTATTTGATTCAATAATTCTACCAAGAGAGTGATAAACCGATAGATCTAAAGTGCTAGGATTCGATACTATTTAAGAAGAAAATCACAAATTAGTAAGAGTATTATCTTAACTAAAGTTCCAAACCTACCGCTTTACACTCAACCTTGCTAATAAATAACAAAAAATACATAAAATCAATTTAAGTTTACCAAGGATTAAATTTATGAATTTGCCAGAAGAAGAACATCATAATAACTTTACAGACACCTCCTCAGGACTATCAGCACAGGAAAAATATCCAACAACATTTAGTAATAATCATTTTGGTGAAAGCACCAGTTTAGATAAAGTTAGATCTATTCTTTTTGGTAACCAAATACAAGAATTTGAAAAAAGATTTACGCGTATAGAAGACCGACTTGTTAAAGAATGTGGAAACTTGCGAGATGAAACAAAAAAACGGTTAGACTCCCTGGAGAACTATATTAAAACAGAAATTGAAGCATTAGCAGAACAACTAACAGGCGAGCAAGTAAAACGTGATGAAGCACTGAACGCATTAAGTGAAGAACAAAAAAATCTCACTGCTTCTGTAGACAAAAAACTAGCTCAATTTGAGGAACAAACTACCACAAGAGCGCGGGAGTTACGTCAACAAATTCTTAATCAATCTCAAACATTACACGATGACATCCGACAAAAGTACGAAGAAATATTGGCACTCCTACAACGGGAAGCCCAAGAAATTCGTGCAGAAAAAACCGATCGCTCTGCTCTTGCAGCTATGTTTACAGAACTAGCAATGCGGCTAAACTCCAAAGCATAAATTTTGAAAAGTTATTGGAAAAGGACGAGAGTGGCGAAGAAGACGCAAAGAGAAATGAGAACAAGGAGAAGAGCCAGCGGCGTGCGTGGATCTCCCCTTGTCCCTGTGTCCTCTTCATTCTGGGGGATTATTAGTAATGACTGACTATTCTAAAAACGAATTTGCACCAAAGTCTCCCGAATTCTCTAATGGTGGGAGTAGTCACCAGAACTTTGCAAATAACTATGATGACATATCTAGTGATGAACTAAGCGAACTCCGCAGTTTGCTTTTAGGCGTAGAGCCAACACAATTACAAAAACTATACGAGCGATTAAATAACCCACAAATTCAGGCAGAAGATATCAGTAGCTTACTCCCAGAAGCTGTGATATTACGAACAATAAAAGATAAACTGCTGGCGGAAGCAATGGTGCCTACAGTTGAGCAAGCTATTCAATCTTCAGTAAAAAAAGACTTAAATGTTCTTTCTGAAGCATTTTTCCCTATTATAGGGCCAGCTACTCGTAAGGCGATCGCCACAGCTTTAGATGAGATGATTCAATCTTTGAATCAAACTCTAGAACATAGTTTGTCACCACAAAGTTTTAAATGGAGATTAGAAGCGCGACAAACAGGTAAATCATTCGCTGAAGTTGTACTGCTACGCACGCTGATTTATCGAGTAGAACAGGTTTTTTTAATCCACAAAAAAACTGGATTGCTACTGCAACATACCATTGCACCATTGGTAATGGCTCAAGATCCAGATTTAATTTCCGCAATGTTAACAGCTATCCAAGATTTTATCAAAGATTCTTTTAATGTAAAAAAAAGTGAAACTTTGCAAAGTTTAGAGTTTGGAGAACTATTTATTTGGGTTGAAGAAGGGCCACAAGCTATGTTAGCAGGAATTATTCGGGGAAATGCTCCTCAAGAATTAAGATTAGTTTTTCAAGAAGTACTAGAAAAAATTCATTTTAGGTTAAGCAAAGAACTTAATACTTTTGAAGGGGAGACTGAGCCATTTGCAGCTAGCAAACCTTATCTTCAAGTTTGCTTGTCATCTCGATATAAATCTCCAGTCAAAAAAAATTATACTTATGTATGGAGTGTGTTGGCTACAAGTGTGATCGCCCTGGGAATTTTGGGTTTTTTTACAATTAGAGAACAACTACGTTGGAATGCATATTTGCAAAAACTCAACTCTCAGCCAGGAATAGTCGTGATCAAAGCACAGAAGCGACATGGAAAATATTTCATCACTGGAATGCGCGATCCATTAGCAGCAGATCCCCAAATGTTGATGAAACAAGTAAAACTGAACCCGAAACAAGCGATCGCTAAATGGGAACCTTATCTTTCCTTTGAAGCTCCATTTATCAAAAAAAGAGCTGAAGAATTTCTGCAAGTACCAAAAACCGTTTCTTTAAACTTAGATGCAAATGGCATTCTTTATGCCACTGGAACTGCACCCCGCAACTGGATTATCTCAACAAGAAAATTGTGGCGCTTTATTCCAGGTGTTACCCAATATGTAGATAAAAATTTAGTTGAGTTAGAACTCAGTGATTTGGAATCACAAAAAAAGCAGATTGAACAAAAAATGCTCTTTTTTGTAGAAGGTGCTATAGAATTTATACCAGGTGAAAATAATAAACTTACAAACTTAGTCAAAGAAATACAAAAACTTTTAGATACTGCTAAATATTTAGGTAAGAGTGTACGTATTGAAATTATAGGACACGCCAACACTACTGGCATAGAATCAAGAAATATAATACTTAGTCAAGACAGAGCTAATAAAATATTATCTTATCTGATCTCGCAAGGAATAAATACAAGCAATTTGACTGCTGTAGGTGTGGGTTCTAGTCAACCTTTTAAACAAGGATTTACACAACAGGATAAACAAGTTCGACCCAGGGTATCATTTAATATAATCTTGGCTGATACTCGTAAATGAAGGTTTATCCACTATGCTCCAGAAAAAAATTTGCATGGTAGGTGCATTTGCTACAGGTAAAACTAGTTTAGTATCAAGGTTTGTTCACAGTATTTTTTCAGAAAAATATCAAACTACTGTTGGTGTAAAAATTGATAAAAAACTCATAAATATTCAAGATAAAAATATAAACTTTATTTTATGGGATTTATATGGAGAAGATGAATTTCAAAAGGTAAAAATATCATACTTACGGGGTTCATCTGGCTATTTATTAGTAGTAGATGGAACTAGAAAAAATACCTTAGAAAAAGCTTTCGATTTGCAAAAAAGAGTAGAAGATGCTATCGGAAAAGTGCCTTTTATTCTTGTACTTAATAAATGGGATTTAACAAATGAATGGGAAATTACAGATACCGAAATTGAAAAAATATTCCAACAAGGTTGGAATGTAATTAAAACTAGTGCCAAAACGGGTTTAGGTGTAGAAGAAGTTTTTCAAAATCTTGCTCATAAAATATTGGAGGGATAAATGCAAGATGTCCCTGCATCTGTCAATGATTATCTTATTAATTTAATGATAGAGACTCGTTCTCTTGCTTATCTTTTAGTAAAAAAAGATGGTTGTTTATCCTCATGGGGTGGAAAGCTATCAGCATACGGTATCTTTAACCTTCAAAAAGGTGAAGATATTGGACAACAGATTTTTTTTCTAGAAGGGCTGCTCCCACTTGATGATTTTCCGTTATTTTTACCACGTATGAAAACTGAAGATGGAATTTGTGCAGATGTACATATTTTCCCTTCAGAAGAAGGAGATTGGGTTTTACTTTTAGATGCAACTTTGGATGAAATGCAGCTCTCGATTATTCAACAACAAGTCAATGATTTCGTTTTAAATCAAGAAAAAGTAACGAGAGTACTAAATCAATAATTTTTAGTATGGACTAAAGTATTACGGTGCTGAGAAATTATGAGTGACTTGATCGCATCAAATCTTTTTGCTACTTTAAACATTCTGGTATTAGAGCAGATACATCCTGGGCGTTTTAAACTTACTGGAACTCCCCCAGAATGGTTGCAACAATTTTGTCGTCGTCCTGTTCATCCAGAAATGGAAGTACTAATACCCCAAGAAGATTTTCCTTTTTTAGAAAATTTTTTAATTGATGCTGAAGAAGTATGGGTAAAAAATAATAATAAAAAATTAAAATCAGGTATATGGCATCAGCAAGATTTATTTAATCAAGAGTATCATTTTGAAGCCACTGCACTTTCTGTAACTAACCAAAAAATACTTTTGATTGAGTTATTAGATGAAGAATACGAAGAGAAACAAAATCTTATTCAAAAAGCTAGAGAAAACACATTAGATTATCAATATTTATTAAAAGAAAATCAAAAAAAAGAAATTTTAATTCACTGTATTATACATGATATAGCTGGACAATTAAGTGCAATAAACTGCTGTCTAGCACTATTAGATTTTGAAAACTTAACTTCAAAAGGAAGAGAACATTTAGAAATTGGTAGAATACAGACTGTTAAACAAGAAATGCTAATTCGGGAAATATTGGATGCATTTTCTGCTGAGGTAGATTCACTAGATTCTTTTACAGTTGATGCCGAGCAAGCGCCAGATGTACTCACCTGTACCCAAGAGGTTATTCAACTATTAACTCCCACTTTTGCTCTTCATAAAATGCAGTTGCGACTTGCTCCTAATATTGATCAAACAGCAGATTGGAGAGTTGTTGGTGACAAATCACGTCTGGACAGAGTAATTGCTAATTTAGTAGAAAATGCCTTTCGCTATAGTCCCCCAGAATCTGTAGTCATTATTGATTTACAACAAGATGGTGAGTATATTCTCGTGAGAGTAGATGATGAAGGAAGCGGTGTACCTCCACAAATGGTTGAGACTTTATTTGAAAAGTTTTCCCAAGGTAAAAGTAAATCAGGTAGGATTGGTCTTGGACTTTATTTTTGCCGCATTACTTTAGAACGCTGGGGTGGCGAAATTCATTATTCACCACGTCCGCAAGGGGGTTCCTCCTTTTGGTTCCGTCTACAAAAACCAAAAGTGTAGAGGCTTTGCACCCTGTAAAATCCTCGACTTTTTAGAAAATTTGGGGATCTGTGTTTTTAGTTGATTGATGTTGACTTACTTAAAAATCGCATCTCTTTCCAGTAGGTGTGTTAGCGAAGCGTAACACCTTCAAAATACTTTGGTGCGTTCCGGACTTTGTCTTAAGTACCCTACTAAAATTATGAATTTGTCCTTGACTCTCCAGTTAAGTGGATATTTTATGATTATTTTAAAACTACAATGCTAAAAATTAAATCTGCAACAGATAAATTATTTCAGCTTATGACACTACAACTAAAAGTACCTGACCTAGCTTGTTCTGCTTGTGCTGACACTATTACTAAAGTGGTTCAAACTATAGATATTAGCGCTACTGTACAAGCAGACACTAAAACCAAAATCGTGTTAATAGAAACTAATGTACCAGAAACAGTAATCAAGGATGCGATCGCCAACGCTGGATATACGATTGCTTAATCTAAATAGAAGGCAGGAGGTAGACGGCAGTAGGGAAAAGTTTCTGGCGATAAATATTTTATGTTCAGTTATGCCCACCTACTTAAAGAACTATAAAAAGTGAGAAGGAGTTCCTCTTTTCCTCGTTATTAAGTTGAACCTGGTAACGAAAGTGAGGAGTGGCGAGTCAATATTTTGATATCTAACTCGCCACTCCTCACTTGTTATTTAAGAATTAATACCCAACTAAGTGCAATACGTCACGCAAAACACTGTAACCAGCTAAATCCCATAGCAAATAAGCTAGAAAGCCAATCATTGCTAAACGCCCGTTCCATAACTCGGCTTGGGGATTAAAGCCAAAGATAAACGCATTACGATCAACACCGTTATATGCTTTTGCTACTGGTGGTATATCAGTAGAAGGACGAGTCTCGTTAGATTGCATTGTTTTTCTCCTTCAAAATCAACTGTTTTACATTCACTGAGGGTTAGTAACCAACAATGTGCAATACGTCCCGCAGAACGCTATAACCAGCTAAATCCCACAGTAAATAAGCCAGAAAACCAATCATTGCTAAACGGCCATTCCACAACTCAGCTTGAGGATTCAAGCCAAACAGAAAAGCATTGCGGTCAACCCCGTTGTAAGCTTGAGCAACTGGTGGTATATCAGTAGAAGGACGAGTTTCTTTAGATTGCATTCTTTTGTCTCCAGAATCTAGTTCGTATTGATCAACCCAAGCACAATTAATTGTGTATGTATGTGAGTTAAGAGTGTAATTTCCTCACGCTTAACCGAAAAAAGCTATTTAATAACCAATTAGGTGCAAAACATCACGCAGGACGCTGTAACCAGACAAATCCCACAGCAAATAAGCAAGAAAACCAATCATTGCTAAACGGCCATTCCACAACTCAGCTTGAGGATTCCAGCCGAACAGAAAAGCATTGCGATCTTTGCCGTTATATTCTGTAGCAATGGGTGGCAAATTAGTAGAAGGACGAGATTCCATTGTTCCCCCAAAAATAACTTCACTGACTATTTTTTTAGTCACTATTAGTTATTAGTCAGCTTTAGTTTGCTAATAACTAAACCTTAATTATTTGAACTGCTCTTTACATAACTTAAATTTAGCTACCCATAACTGTGTTGCCGTATTCCTATGGGTACAAACTATAGGCACTTCCAATGGCCGATTCTCAAAGCACTTTTTGAATTGCTTAATATACCTTAAGATAGTGATAAAAAATAACATACTCAACAAATATTAATTTTAACTTTTTATTAAGTAAATTTACTTAAATAATACAGCAGATACAAAGCTAATACATTAGCGAGAAAAACTTATATCCAATGCCGGATGCAGGTATCAGACCTACGATGGATGCTTTAGGAGCCCAATTTCCACGATTCTGAGCTAAAGAGTTGGGTATAGCTACAGATAAAGAGGTAAAAGTTGATTGGCAAGGTTAGTAATTTTTTATACCTAGCATAAGGTTTAGAGGAAGGAAATAAAATGTTTCAGAGTATGGAAATAACGCTAGGACTTAATAAACCACTATTTTGGCTAGCACAAGTTATAGTAGACCCGCCAGCACCAGTATCGCCAGCACAAACATCTGTTCTGACTGCGGGGCCACGCTTTTTTACCGCTTTACTCTCTGGTGTGATCCTGGCTTTTGCGATCCAGTTAGTATTAACCAACCTTTCCGTTGCAGCAGGTATTTCTTACTTAGGACGTCCATCAAGTTCGGATTCAAACAGCGCAGAAGTTGATAGTTTTGGTGGAACGATCCGTAAAATAGGCACTGCTGTGGGACTTTGGACATTAGTCACGGTGACTATTGCTTTAGCGATCGCTTGTTTTTTAGCCGTCAAGCTTAGTTTAGTGATTTTCAGTCCAGGACTAGGAGCAATCCTGGGTTTGGTGATTTGGGGTGCCTACTTTTTGTTGTTAGTGTGGGTAAGTTCCACGACGGTAGGTTCTTTCCTTGGTAACATTATTAACACTGCGACTTCTGGCTTGCAGGCAATTATGGGTACAGCCACTGCTGCATTAGGTGCAAAAGCAGTGAACCAGCAAGTTGTGGCAACTGCTGAAGCCGCTGCTGCTGCTGTACGCCGAGAGCTAGGTAGCGCGATCGATCCTGGTAGTGTGCGCGATCAAATAGAAGATTACCTAGAAATGGTGCGCCCTCCAGAGCTAGATTTTTCAAAAATTCGCAAAGACTTTGAAAATTTACTTAGTGATCCTCAAGTTAGGGAAATAGCTGCTAGCAGCGACCTTCGCAACATTGATCGCGAAACATTTGTTAATCTAGTTAGCAGCCGTACCGACCTTTCCAAGCGAGAAGTGAAGCGGATTGCTGATACCTTATATAGTGTTTGGCAACAGACGGTAGCAGGACAGGCTCGCCCCCAAGACAGGATGGGTGAATTGATTGACTATGTTAAGTCTCTTCAGCCAGGACAGACAAATATAGACGAACTTAACCGTAAGGTTGATTTGTTGATGGCGGAAATGCGTTCTGCAAAGCAAGCAGATGAAAGAGCAGCTCAGGAGGCAACCCCAGGGCCGATCCAACGGACATTACAGCAGGGGATAACTGCTTTGACTGGTATTGTTTTGGGACGCACTGATTTGTCGGATTTAGATGTGGAAAAAATCTTAGGTATTTTGACCACAGCTAAAGACAAAGCCACCGAACAAGCAGATAAGCTAGGGTTGCCTACACCAAAGCAACCCTATAGTCCTATCCGTACAGATGTAGAAAACTATCTGCTCAACACCTATGCTTGGCAGTTGAGCCAAGACAGAATAGGTCAAGAATTTCGCGATGTTATCTACGATCCTGCTGCCGATCCAGGAACAGTACGACGGGAGTTAGAAAAGCTTTCTCGCAGCGATTTCGTTAATATTCTGCAACAACGTGGCCTATTAACTCAAGCCGAAATCCAGCGAATTGCTGATAATTTAGAAGTTGTTCGCCAATCGGTATTAGTAACAGTTACCGCCGAGGAAGAAAGAGAGATAACACAAGACTTGCAACGCCGCGTCGAGAGCTATCTACTCGTCACCCCAAAATCAGAATTAACTCCAGAAGGTATTCCACAGGGTTTCAAACCTTTATTGGAAGATTCCAATGCAGATTATGAAACAATCTCTCGACGCTTATCAGCATTTGATCGGCAAAAAATGCGGGAGATACTGCTTTCACGCAATGATATTCAGCCAGAGGAAGCAGATGCTATTCTAGACGAATTGGAAAGACAGCGCGATCGCGTCTTAGTAGAATCGAAAGGGCTAGCAGATCAAGCAAAATATCAAGCAGAATCGCTGTGGTTAAATCTAGAGTCATATCTGCGCAATACTGGCAAAGATGAGCTAAATCCCAACGCCATTAGAGCCGAATTAAAGAGACTTCTGGAAGATCCGCAAGCCGGAATGGCGGCAATTCGGGCGCGTTTATCTCGGTTTGATCGCGATACTTTAGTAAAATTGCTCAGTCAGCGACAAGATTTGAGCGAAGACCAAGTAAATCAAATTATTAATTCAGTTGAGGAATCGTGGCATAGTGTTCGCCAGGCACCGCAAGTAGCATTAGATAAAGCCAAAGAACAGTATGATTCTGTCACAACCATAATTGCAGATTATCTGCGCAATACTGGCAAACAAGAACTCAATCCAGAAGGCATTCAACGGGATTTGAATCGATTGTTTGAAAATCCTAAAGAAGGAGCGATCGCTCTACGGCAACGCTTATCACAAGTGGATCGAGATACCCTAGTAAAATTGCTCAGTCAGCGAAAAGATTTGAATGAAGAGCAAGTTAATCAAGTCATCGATTCCGTACAAAACTCGATCCGCAACATTGTACGAGCACCGCGCCGTTTAGCCAGCCGGACACAGCAAAGAGTACAGAATTTTCAGGATTATCTGGAAGAATATCTCCGGCGGACTGGTAAGGATGAACTTAATCCAGAAGGTATCAAACGTGATTTGTCCTTATTGTTACACGATCCGCGCGTGGGTATGGAAAGTTTAGGCGATCGCCTTTCCCACTTTGATCGCGACACGATTATCGCCCTGTTAAAACTGCGGGAAGACCTCAGTGACGAAGAAGCAGCCCGGATTGCAGATACAATCGTGTCGTTACGCGATAACTTTGTCGAACAAGTGCGGGGTATTCAGCGACGTATTCAAGATGCAATTGACGGAATTTTTGCCCGTATTCGCTACTATCTCAACTCCTTAGAGCGTCCGGAACTTAACTATGATGGGATCAAGCGGGATGTGCGCAAGGTGTTTGACGATCCACAAGCAGGATTTGAAGCATTACGCGATCGCTTATCTGCTTTTAACCGCGAGACATATGTTGCAATCTTGAGTTCTCGTGATGATATTTCTGAGGAAGATGCTAACCGCATTGTTGATCAAATTGAACGAGCACGTAATAGCGTCTTACAAAGAGCAGAACGCATCCAACAAGAAGCCCAGCGACGCTTAGAAGAAGTCAAGCGTCAAGCACAGCGCCAAGCTGAAGAAACCCGCAAAGCCGCAGCATCGGCAGCTTGGTGGTTATTTGCTACAGCGATCGTCTCTGGAGTATTCTCCGCACTGGCAGGGGCGCTTGCAGTCGCTTTTGTGCTGTAAATAGCTGTCAAAATTTTAGTTGTCTCCGCTGAATCTAGTTCTAGCCTCTCGCTCTGAGAGGCTTTTTTTATCTGTTCCCCTTTCCCCTTTATTTGCGTTCCGCGTGTACGTAATCAACAAAATAAAACTTAGGCATCAGCCATAATTTCAGCCAACTATAAACAGCCAAACCTAATAGTGCGATCGCAACAAGAGGTAAACCAAACTTCAATCGCAGAGCATCAGGAAGTATGGCAACTCCAGAAACAGTAACAAAAAAGTATGCCAAAAGAAAAGCTTGCAAGCGCTGTATAACTTTCAACGCACCTCGACAACTACTGCAATGCTGGGTGTGTTGTCTGTAGCGATCCAAGACTACCTCGCGGCTTTCATTGATATTCGAGCTTTCTGGAACACTAATTCCGACTTCGCTCCACGGTAAACTACCATAACAATATTTATCAAACCAATTTCTAAACTCAATTACTAAGCGATCTGCACTTGTCGGCAACTTATAAGCAGCTTTCCAGCTTGCAACTGATTGTTTTTGTTGGAGCAAATACTCTTGTTGACGTAAAAGAATCATATCTCCGTCAATAACCATATTGCGGTTATGAATGTGATCCCACCAGCGCGGAGTGAGATGATGGAGTGTTTTAGCAAAGTTACGGGAGAACTGAGCGATGATTCTAGACTTACCTGGAGATACTGGAATGCAGTAAGTAATTAATCCGATCTGCTTTCCCCCATCTCCAAAACCAATAGCATATTCTAAACGGCAAGGTGGCTCAAACGTAATTGTGGTTTGAAAGCGCCCAGAGGTAGCCCCCACAATCAAATCTGCTGTTGATTTCTCAATTTCAATGGGAATCGGTTTTGCTTTGTTGCGATCGCCCTGCACTCCATGATGAGCAAAAGGAACATGACTTGGATCAGCCACATTCTCAACCAGTGTTTGCCAATCATACTCCAAATCACGTACAAAAGAAGACCATACAAAACCTTTGCTTGCGTCTATTTGAGGTGACAAAGGCAATGGTGTAGTGTCTGCCTGTTTTGCAGATTGGGGATCAAGCCAAACCCATAGCAAGTCATTTTGTTGACGACAAGGTAAAGTCACTGCACACAAATTTTGTTGATTTTTAGTCACCAGTTCTGGATTTTCTGCTTGGGGAATGTGGGTGCATATTCCTTGAGCATCAAATTGCCAGCCATGATAGCTACACATTAGATTACCCGTCTTTTCGTCAACACGCCCTTCACTTAAAGGAGCCAGACGGTGAGGACATTGATCTAAAAAAACTCGATAAGTCTCAGATGATTTGGGTTTCCAGATTGCGAGGTTAATTCCCAAAATAGTTGCAGCAGTTGGCAGATGGGGATCGATATCTTCAATAGGTAAGATAGGATACCAATGCTGTAAAAAGTTGAATTCAGATTGCATTTTTCTTCTCAAAAATTGATTCACGTTTACTCGCCTTATCTCCTTGTTCCCCAGTCCTCTTTCTTTGCGTCCCCGCGTCCTAATTCCCTTCTGCCACGGCAGTTGCTACAACGGAGGAGCCACTGCCGTGGATGGTGAGTGCAGCCGCGTGCGGGGGTCTCCCCCCAACCCCACTGCGTGGAGGCCCCAAAGCCCCCCGTTGAGCGGACTGCCGTAGGGCGAAGCCCTTCTCGCAGAGTACCCGAAGGGGTTTCCCGGCATAAAGGAGCCAGTGCGGTGGACGGGTTCCCCGGCATAAAGCACCTGGCGTCAAGTGGCGTGGAACCTCAACGGACAATTTGCTCAAGTCGGGGAACCCGCCCACGTAACTCCGCAACGCACTGCCTCCTCTGCCCTTCTGCCTTCGACAAAGCCCATCCCAAACTTGTTGGCTGTTCATACACCCGCTTCAGCGTATTTACATCTCTAGGAGAAATTGGCGGTGGATTGCGAACTTGAGAAAAATATAAAGCATCACTTTCTATTTGACTGTGTCCCCAGATCCCTAGTGCGTGTCCTAATTCGTGGCGTACTGCTGCTAAAAGATATTTACCTGTTTGACTGGGATGCAACAAGATGGTAAAGCGATGGTATAAAAATCTTTCATTTGTATATAAAACGTAAGTAGTTAATGCAGAACGTGCGCGAGGAAATTTATTGCCTGGGGAAATCTGAAGTGGAGGAGTTTTTCGCAAAATTGTAATATCAGCCACCTCCGGTGTTTCTATTACTTTTAGAGGTAAATAAGGATTCCACTCTTGCACAGCTTGTAAAACTTCATTTACCCAAGTTTCAGCCTGCTTGGTGCTGATTACTGTTGGCGTTTCTATGTAAACCGTAACAGGAAATTGCGACCAGACTAAATAGCCTACTGGTGTCGGTGCAACTTGGGAAAAGTAATCTCCACTGTTAGTGCGATCTTGCCACTGGGTTAGCGTGGGTGGTAGAGGATGGGGTTTTGGGGAAGGAATTTTAGTAACTTTTGGATATTGTGGTGTTTTGGTTACAATATCGCGCACGTGTGGAAACATAGCAAAAGACTGCACGTTAAGGAAGATAACGAGCAGTCCGGTGAGCATAGCTAATCCTAAAAATGCCAGTAAACGCCGCCAAATAAAAATTTTTGGAGTGTTGGGTATCGGGTGTTGGGTTTTTCTTCCCATTTCCCTATCCCCTACCCTTATTTAGGGAGCCAACCAGCACTTAAAACCACGGTTAAACCGAGAAAAATAACTGTCAAAGCCCAAGTAACTCGGTTTAAAGTATTTTCTGCACTCTTAGTGCTGCTAAACAACTGGGCTTGACCACCGATCGCTCCAATACCATCACCTTTGGGGCTATGTAGTAATACAAGAACAACCAAAGCAATGGCAGAAAAAACCCAGATACCTTGTACGACGTTACTAACGGTCATGGTAGCAATGTAAATGTAATGGATAATTATGAATTATAAATTATGAATTTTATTCAATTCTCATTAATAATTCATAACTCATTATTCTTCTATAGCCCAACCTGCACAGGAGTGCGAGGCAATTGCACATCATACTCGGCAGAATCTACCAGCGATCGCCCTGTCATTTCTTGTGGTTGAGGAATCTGTAAAATCTCCAGAATAGTAGGGGCAATGTCGGCTAACTTGCCATCGTTTCGCAAGGCAACATTTCCGCCATGTCCGGGGATTTTTGCTTTTTCTCCTTCCACGACAATTAAAGGAACTGGGTTGGTAGTGTGAGCTGTCCAGGGATTACCTCCCTCATCTATCATATATTCTGCGTTACCGTGGTCGGCAGTAATAATTGCTGTACCTCCGACTTTATTCACGCTTGCTAGTAAGCGACCTAAACAGTTATCCACAGTTTCAATGGCTTTTATTGTTGCCTCGATTTGACCTGTGTGTCCTACCATGTCTGGGTTAGCGTAGTTAATCACAACAAGGGAGTAAATTTCCTTTTCAATTGCTGCTACTGCTACCTTTGTGACTGCTTCGGCTGACATTGTCGGTGCTTTGTCATACGTAGCAACCATTGGACTATTGACTAGTTCCCTATCTTCTCCTGAAAAAGGTTCCTCTAGTCCACCGTTGAAGAAATAGGTGACATGAGCGTATTTTTCAGTTTCAGCAGTACGAAATTGCTTGAGCTCGTGTTGAGAAATCACTTCGCCCAAAATATTGCTGAGGTTCTGTGGTTCAAAAGCGACTGCAACTGATAACTCCGGATCGTACTGCGTAAAAGTGGCAAATTCCAATGGGGTAATTTGCTGTCTTTCAAAACCCTTAAATTCCGGACTAACAAACGCTTGAGTTAATTGTCTGGCGCGATCCGGACGGAAATTGAAAAATATTACCCCATCTCCTGCTTGTACAGCTCCAGGTGCAATTCTGACTGGAGCGACAAATTCGTCTGTTACACCTTCTGCATAAGATGCTTGCAGAATTTCTAAAGCTGAACGGCCATTGCCGGGACTGTCTTGTGTCATGACGTCATAGGCGCGCTTAACACGATCCCAACGGCGATCACGATCCATTGCATAATACCGCCCGCTGAGGGTAACTATGCGTCCTACCCCAATGCGCTCGATGTAATTTTGGATCAGCGCTATTGCATTCACACCCTCTATTGGAGCGGTATCACGACCATCAGTAATGGCATGTATGCAAATTTCTGATATTCCTTGAGCTTTAGCTAGATCAAGTAGTCCGAACAGATGGCTGACGTGCGAATGTACCCCACCCTCAGAACAAAGCCCGACTAAGTGCAATTTGCCATTGTGACTTTTCACTTGTTGGCAAATGTTGACAAGTGCTGGATTTTGCAGGATGGAACCATCTTCGACTGCATCAGAAATGCGTACCAATTCTTGGGGTACAACCCTCCCAGCACCAATGTTCAAATGACCAACTTCAGAGTTGCCCATTTGGCCTTCTGGCAACCCCACGGCTTTTCCTGATGTGCGGATAAGGGTGTGCGGATATGCTGCCCATAAGCTGTCCATTACCGGAGTGTTAGCAGCGGCAATAGCATTTCCTTGTATCTCCTCGCAGTAGCCCCATCCGTCTAAAATGACTAGCACCACGGGAGCAACAGGTGCTTTGGTCATAATAAAATCGCCCTTTACTTTTTGTAATACCCGAATGATACCACTGCTAACCCCAGCCGCAAGTGAATTTCTGCTTACTAACTTCTTTGATGACGATTTTCCGATTTTTTAGACATTTCTTAAACTTTCGTAAACATTTTCTCATTTATGCGGTAAAAGTCGGTGGTGAGTAGTTAGTGGTTAGTAGGTAACAACTAACTACTCACCACTATCTACTAACATTTTCTCACTTCTTCTTCCCCGCAGCTTTAGCAGCTTTAGCAGCTTTCTTGGCAGCTTTTTCGGCAGCGATCGCCGCTAGTCTAGCTTGTTCTTTTTCTTCAGCAATTTTTTCTAGATAGTAGTGATAATCACCTAAATATACTCGGAATTCCCCATCCCGGATTTCTACGATTTTATTTGCTACTTGAGAAATAAAATACCTATCGTGGGAGACAACAATCGCAGTTCCTTCGTAATTTTGCAGTGCTTCTTCCAGCATTTCTTTTGCTGGAATATCCAAATGGTTTGTTGGTTCATCTAATATTAGTAAATTTGCCGGGCGCAAGAGCATTTTTGCCAACGCCAGACGTGCCTTTTCTCCACCGCTAAGAGCGACAACTTTTTTAAACACCGTGTCACCAGTGAATAAAAAGCGTCCTAGTAACGTGCGGACTTCTTCATTTTTCCAATCAGGGACTTCATCATGGATAGTTTCCATGACAGTTCTTTGTAAATCTAAAGCTTCTGCTTGGTTTTGCTCAAAATAACCGGGGATCACGTTATGCTCGCCTAAGCTAACGTTACCTTCTGTGGGTTCTTCTATACCCATTATTAAGCGTAATAACGTAGATTTACCAGCACCGTTGGGAGCGAGAAAAGCAATGCGATCGCCTCTTTCAATTAAGAGATTTGCTCCCAAAAATAAAATTTTATCGTCGTAGATGTGAGTTAAATCTTTGATTTTTATCACTTCTCGTCCGCTACGAGGTGCAGGCGGAAAACGGAAGTGCAATGTTTTGACATCGGAAGTGGGTGCTTCGATGCGCTCGATTTTTTCTAGCTGCTTTTCCCGGCTTTTTGCTTGGGTGCTGCGATTAGCACTAGCACGGAACCTATCAACAAACGCCTGCTGTTTCTCTAGTTCTTTTTGCTGGCGTTCATAAGCAGATAATTGCGCTACTTGGTTTTCTGATTTTTGTTGCAAGTATGCCGAGTAATTGCCAAGGTAGGTGGTGGAAACACCACGTTCAGTTTCCACAATTTGGGTACATAAACGGTCAAGAAACTCCCGGTCATGGGAGACTATTACCATCGGTGTGGTTAATCCTTTCAGGTAATTTTCTAGCCATTCAATAGTTTCTAAATCTAGGTGGTTTGTTGGCTCGTCTAATAGCAGCAAATCTGGTTGTTGCAGCAAAATTTTACCTAAGTTCATCCGCATCTGCCAGCCACCACTAAAGGCGCTGACAAGGCGATCGCCGTCCTCTGGCTCAAATCCCATTTCTGGCAATATTTTGCCAATGCGTGCTTCTAAACCGTAACCATCCAAAGCTTCAAACTGCCGCTGGAGACGATCTAATTTATTAATCAGTTTTTCCAATTCCTCTGGGGAAGCAGTTTGCATTTGGTGCTGCACTTGCACTAAAGACTGATTTACCTGGTTTGCCTCCTTAAAGACTGTCCAAAATTCTTCTCTGACTGTGCGAGAGGGATCAACATCAAATTCTTGGTTGAGATAAGCTATGTGTAAGCTAGCAGGACGAATAATTTCACCAGAAGACGGTTCAACCTCGCCAGTAATAATTTTGAGTTGTGTTGATTTTCCGGCACCATTGACCCCAACTAAGCCAATGCGATCGCCAGATTTGACTTCCCAGTTGATATCCTTGAGGACTTCACCAGTCGGATAAATTTTACTGATATGTTCTAGTCGCAACATTGGGTGTCTCCAAGGTAGGCAATTAGCAGCGAAGGCAGACTCACGTCGAGTCCAATCTTAACAAAATTTAATTACAAGTTTGGCACAATCAATTCCTTGAAGACGGAGAAATATTTTGGCTAGCAATAGGCTGATAGTTGCTGTATCAACTGGAGGATTGATTTTGTGAGGCTTCCCTGACTTGTGCGACTTCTAAACCTAACGCCTCTGCTATCTGTTCTACAGTTAATCCCAAAGCCAATAGCCGAGGTACTGCTTCTTGTTTGCCTTCTTGTTTGCCTTCTTGAAATGCGTCTTGATAAAATCGTGTCTGCTTTAACTCGCTTAAGCCAAACATAGTTTCTATCTCCTCCCTGCTCATCTTTGGGAACTTATAAACCAAAATCGTCTCTATTAATTCTAATAACTGCCGCTGTTTCGGTTCAGAGCTTATCTCTTGTTTAGTTCTATCTATTAGTTGCCTTGCTTGGGAAATAGCTATATCTTCATCTTCAATCACTAATTTAATAGTCGCAATGCTAATAGGTAGTGAAGTCACTTCACCTAACTCATCAAGATAAATACGTAGGACTCGCTGGCTTGTAAAGAATTCTCGATAATGTTGTATATTCGACGTGTCTACACTACTGCTGGGATATATGAGCACACCACGCCAGTCATTTTGTGGTGAGTTTTGCCGTAGGTATAGAAAGATTTCTGCAAACAATCGAGCGTAAATATTTGCATCAGTTTGAAACTGCACTTCAACAAAGTAAATAGGGCTTTCTTCGTGTGTGGGAAGAAATACACCATCAATTCTGAATGCAGTTTGTTTGATTTCCACTGATGAAAATTGATAGGTGTTAACCTCTTCTGTTGCTTCACCTATGAGTTCAAAAAAGATATCAGGAAATTCTTGAAAGAGACGATAAAAAATACTGTCAGTTTTCACGAAGTTGAAAATAAAAAGATTTGTATATTATGGCTATTTTACTAAAGTAATCCCTCTTTAGTCACGTTGATGTTTTCTGTCTTGGTACTGTCTGTGTAGCTCTGGGTAATGCTCTAGATGTTCTACAGATTCAGGTGCGGGGAAAACTGTAGCCTCAAGATCTTGAAATCGATCAATATATACTTGTAGTGCTTCTTGATCTTCTCTGTGGGCTAGGATGTAGCGCCTTAATTCTGCACGATTCATTGTTGTAAAATTGGGTTTGATCATACATACCGCCACTTTCTATTTGGATAAATGACAATTTCGGTTTCTTCACCTGCAAGAATGACTACGTGTTTTGTTCGCTGGTCAATTGTCACCAAATAAATTGGTAAGTACATTCTAGTATTTTGATAGCTGAGAATAAAGCAAGTGCGTAGCTGTTCGTAGGTTGGCATTTTCTTTCTGATGATTTTTCTGCAATTTACCATCACACACTTTTAGCAAAATGATGCGATCGCCCTAAACTCTGAAGAGTAACAATATGTACTTGGGGAGTATATGCTATGACACAACGAACACCACGTCCCCCGATTCTTAAACCAAATGAGACGTACACTTTCCGCAGTTACTTTCTAATGAAATTTGCTCCGGCAGATATTCTCAAAGAATTAGGAGCGGACTTGGTTAAGGGTGCTATTAATTTACCAATTGCTGATTCAAGTCAATTTACTAGACTCCAAGACTTACAACAGCGGTTAGAAGAAGGAATTGCTCGTGTTAGCTTAACTAGTGAAGCAGCGCGACGTGAAGTCTTAATTGCTCCCATCCTCTTAGAAGTAGCACACATCACAGAGGCTACAGTAAACATTGAATACCCAATCGAGGTCGATCAGTATCTTAGAGGAGATTTGGACTATTATCTGCAAGCAAAACACAGTGTACTCGTTGTGGAAGCAAAGCAAGCAGATTTAACACGGGGATTTACTCAGCTAGCAACTGAGTTGATTGCTCTTGATAGTTGGGTGGAGACAGAAGACTCGACTCTTTATGGTGCTGTGACAACAGGCGATATCTGGCAATTTGGTAGTTTTCATCGCTCCTCGCGGGTGGTAACTCAGGATTTGATGCTGTATAGAGTTCCCACCGATTTAGAAGTATTGATGCAGATTTTAGTGGGGATTTTGACGCAGGATTAGAAAGAGCGATCGCAACAATTAACCGCTACGAGGTATGCGTTCAATCTCCGCATAACCACTAAAAATTAACTGTTTTCCCTCGGTTTCCAAACGATTAAGCCGCATTTTTACTCCATCCAAATCAAAGCGATCTAAATCAACCATATTATCCAAAATTTCCGCTAGCGCCAGACTTAAGGTTTTAGACATTTCTCGCTGTGCTTCTGGCACTTGCTCAAGTTCAACTTCCGGATTTTGAAAAGAAACGCGTCTGCGCCTTTCTACAGCTATGGTGACAGTCATATTCAACGGCACGAGTTCGCCGTTGTTTAAATCTGCTTTTGCCCAAAGTTTGAGGCGATTTTGGGGTAACAACTGCACCTTGATTTCGCTAAAAGAGACTGGTTTGCCACCAGATAATGCTGTCAAAGCAGGTAAGGATAGGTTAACTAAACGATTTCTTACCAGTTCTGCCTGAAAAGACTGGTTGATACCGTCTTCTGACAATACGACTTGGGCGATCGCTTGTGTTGGTTGCTTCAAATTCAATTTGCCACTTAAAACAGAACCAAAATCAATCGCAACAGCATCGGTTTCAAAAGACATTTCCTCAACTGCAAAATCTTTGCGAATCACTAAGCCACGACCACTCATTTTAAAACTGTCAATACTGCCTTGTAAAAGTTTGCTGGAGGGATAACAGCGGACAAAGACTTCTATTGACTCGCTTTTGGTGAATAGGTGACGAATCGTTTGACTAGCAACGGTGTTGAGCATCCGCTCTCCCCAGTCGGTGCCTTTGGGATCTGTTAAACCTGTAAGTCCGCCGAACATTTGAGTTGATGCCTCTAGAAGTTCTTTGTATTTTTGTAACAAATTGTGAAGGATGCAGCAAGTCTTTGGCGATTGATTGTGCTGATAGATTAGTCAAGATATCCAATTAGATCTCAGCAAAATTTGTGACTTAGGTCATGTATAAAATTGGGACTTTTGCATCATACACTTGCGCCAGAGCGAATTATACGATGTTAGTTGCAGCCATGGTAAGTCGTCACAATGAGCAAATCTAAGCCAGCATTCGTCAAAGTTTAGATAAAATCCGATCGAGATATTGTTTCTTCTGGAGAATTACAAGACTTAAGTATATGGTGACATCAAACTTCCCAACGGAAACATTCTAGAAATAGATAATTGAAATAACACAGATTAAAAAAATTACAACTTTAGGGCTACCACAATCCAGTGACCTTGAATTCTTGCAGCAGTACCTCTGTAGTAGCCATTACTCCTAAACACAAAAGGTTAAATGAAAATTGATACCTCACACTCCTTAGATACATCAAATTTCTTTCCAGAAGCAAAGAAAAAGAAAAGAACTATTTGGCTATCTTGGCTACTCATTCTTTTGCTTTTAGGTGGAGTTGGTTTTACTGTATATCGTCAACTGGTTATTGTTCCTACTCGAAATGCAAGACAAAGGGTTTTAACTGCTCCTGTACAAAGGCAAAGCTTACCAATTGCAGTTTCAGCCAATGGTACAGTTAAGCCTGAACGGTCGATTAACGTTAGCCCTAAAGAATCAGGCGTACTCAAAGCATTGTTAGTCAAAGAAGGAGATACAGTCAAACAAGGGCAAATACTTGCTCAGATGGATGATTCTGATTTGCAAGGGCAACTCACCCAAGCAAGAGGACAACTAGCACAAGCACAAGCGAACCTACAAAAGGCGATCGCAGGCAATCGTCCTCAAGATATTGCTCAAGCACAGGCACAATTAGACGAAACGAAAGCAAACTTACAAAAGGCGATCGCAGGTAACCGCCCCCAAGATATTGGACAAGCTGAAGCGCGTTTAAAAAATGCTCAAGCCACCTTGACAAAGGCAGAAGATAATTTCCGCCGCAACCAGCAGCTGTACAATGCAGGA
Source organism: Chlorogloeopsis sp. ULAP02 (assembly GCF_038404745.2). NCBI lineage: Bacteria > Bacillati > Cyanobacteriota > Cyanophyceae > Nostocales > Chlorogloeopsidaceae > Chlorogloeopsis > Chlorogloeopsis sp. ULAP02. The sequence goes on from NZ_JAYKTT020000069.1 coordinate 56,888, forward strand.
GCGATTTCCCTTCAGACTTTAAACCAAGCACGTGCAGATCGTGACAGCGTACAAGCCCAAGTAAATGAAGCACAGCAAGCACTGGCATTGCAAAAAGCAGGATCGCGTTCAGAAGATATTGAGCAATTGCGGGCGGTAGTAAGGCAAAGAGAACAAGCCCTAGCACTCCTCAAAGCTGGAACGCGCCAAGAAGATATTGACGCAGCCCAAGCTCAGGTGACTTCTGCTCGCGGTTCGTTGCAAACGATCCAAACGAAAATCAATGACACTGTACTGAGAGCGCCTTTTGATGGTGTTGTGACTCAAAAGTACGCCGATCCAGGGGCTTTTGTGACGCCAACAACCTCAGGCAGTGACGTTTCCTCAGCCACCTCTTCTTCGATATTTTCCTTAGCTTCTACAAATCAGGTTGTCGCAAATTTAGCTGAGACAAATATTTCCAAGATACGTCTGGAGCAAAAAGTCAAGATTAGAGCAGATGCCTTCCCAGGCAAAACTTTTGAGGGCAAAGTCAGTCAAATTGCTGCCCAAGCGACAGTAGAACAAAATGTTACTAGTTTTCAAGTCAAAATTTCACTTGGCTCTGACTCTCAAAATTTACTGCGATCAGGAATGAATGTGGAAGCAGATTTTCAAGTTGGTCAATTGCAAAATGCTATTGTTGTGCCTACAGCAGCAGTTGTGCGTCGGCAAGGAAGCACAGGTGTATTTGTTACAGGAGTAGGTAACGAACCAGTATTTACCCCTGTTAAAACTGGTGCCACAGCCAACAACTTTACAGAGGTCAAATCTGGATTGCAGGGAACTGAGAGGGTATTACTTAGCTTTCCACCAGGATCGCGACCGCAATCAACACCGCGAGGCGGAGTTTTCCCTGGCATGGGAGGTAGTTCTGGTGGTGGTCGAGGTGGCAGATCTTTATAAAATAGGTTTTAAATGCAGCTGTTATGCTTAAGGGTTTTTACATAAAAAAGAGTACCCGTACAGTTTCATTTGTAGAAATCTTGTCAATGGCTGCGGAGGCACTGTGGAGTAATAAATTACGCACAGGATTAACTATGCTAGGCGTAATTATTGGGATTTCCTCAGTGATTGCGATTACTTCTGTCGGTCAAGGTGTGCAAAAAGGAGTTGAACAACAAATACAAGCATTGGGTACAGATGTTTTGCAAGTCTTGGCTGGTGCTGCGAGAAGCGGATTTATCAGTCAGGGACTTGGTTCTACCAGTACTTTGACTTGGGAAGATGCCGAGGCGATCGCCCAACAAGCACCATCCGCTCAGATTGTCTCTGCTTACTTACAGCGAAATGCACAAGTTGTATATGGTGGACAGAACACATCAACAACAATTTACGGCACAGATTTGAACTACCCAGAAGTAAGAAATGTCTACCCGCAAGTAGGCAGATTTTTTACTCAGGAAGAACTTGATACTGCCACGCAAGTTGCTGTTCTTGGCCCTACAGTACAGAGAACACTTTTTGGAGAAGGTGCTAACGCTGTTGGTGAGAAAATTCGGATTCGCGGAGAAGCTTACGAAGTGATCGGGGTAATGGAGCCTAAAGGTTCTCAGGGGCCTATGGATAGAGATGACCAAATTTACATTCCCCTCACCAGTATGTCACGGAGATTAGTTGGTAACAATGCTTTAGCAGGTGTTTCCGTCAGTGGAATTTTAATTAAAGCCAGCAATCAAGAGCAGTTAGAGGCTGCTCAGTTTCAAGTAACTAACCTCTTACGCCTGCGTCACAACATTTATCCGCCAGCAGTTGATGATTTTCGGTTAACCAACCAAGCTGATATTGTCAATACTTTTACTAATGTTGTAAGTTTATTTACTGTGATGGTGGTAGCGATCGCCGGGATTTCATTGTTAGTAGGGGGAATTGGGATCGCCAATATTATGCTGGTTTCCGTTGTCGAGCGAACGCGGGAAATTGGCATTCGCAAAGCAGTAGGAGCAACTTATGCAGCCATTCTCAATCAATTTTTAGCAGAAGCGATCGTCATTTCTACCGTTGGAGGAGGCATTGGCATGGGAGCGGGTATTCTCATTGCCGCAGCCGCCGCAACTATCTTCAAGTTTCCGTTTGTCGTTTCTCCCTTATCAGTCATCGCCGGGTTTGGACTTTCATTCATAGTTGGGTTATTGGCTGGAGTGATTCCTGCACGCAACGCCGCCAAATTAGATCCAATCGCTGCTTTACGGAGCGACTAATGAAGCAGGAGGCAGAAGTGACGTTAGATGTGAATTACAAGGGCAAGCAGAAGCCATATTTTAGAAATCGACCACAGATGGACACAGATAAACACAGATAATTTATCCGTGTGCATCTGTGTTTATCTGTGTTCGTTATCATCATAAAATTGGATTTTTTAATCAATCTATCATTTGGTGCTACTCAACGTGAGTTCTACTAATTCACATTAGGCGTAAGTGATTAAAAATTAAAAGTTCAAGGCCAATTTGAAGAACAATCTAAAACCTAAAATCTAAAATCCTATGATTTGGATGGAGTCTATCACCAAAACCTACCGCTTAGGAGAAGTGGATGTCCCAGTACTCAAGGGAATTGATTTATCTATTGAGGAAGGAGAATACGTTGCCATTATGGGTATGTCGGGTTCCGGTAAATCCACTCTCATGAATATTATTGGCTGCCTGGATCGTCCGACAACAGGGCATTACGTCCTTGAGGGCAGAAACCTAACTACCTTTGACGATGATGAGTTAGCGTATATCCGCAACCAACGCATCGGTTTTGTATTCCAACAATTTAATCTTTTGTCGCGGGCGACGGCATTAGATAACGTCATGCTACCGATGGTTTATGCCAATGTACCAAAACCACAACGCCGTCAAAGAGCAATTGAAGCCTTAACTAAGGTAGGTTTAGGCGATCGCATCAATAACCGCCCCAGCCAACTGTCGGGCGGGCAACAACAACGGGTTGCCATTGCTCGTGCTTTGGTAAATCGACCGGCTTTAGTCTTAGCAGATGAGCCAACAGGAGCTTTAGACACTACAACTTCCCACGAAGTCATGGAATTGCTGACAGAATTGAATCACCAAGGAATCACGATTGTGATTGTGACTCATGAGCCAGATATTGCTGCTCAAACAAAACGGATTATTCGTGTTCAGGATGGTTTAGTTGTAGCTGGATAGTAGCGATCGCCCTCCACTTCTCAGCCATCCAACAACATCAAATTTTCAAACGGATACTGATTCTTCCAACGGTAAGCGTTAAAATCTCTAAAATCTACTGATAAAATTCTTCCATGCCCTAAATGCTCTGCTAAAACTACCAGCGAAGCATCGGCAAGATCCATTGGCAAGTTTGCATATTGTTCCATCAATTCACAAATGCGTCTGCCATGATGGGGTTGCAAATCAAAAACTGTTATTACTTCTAAAGATAAGTTATTTATGAAACTTACTTGAGCATGGTTGCCCATTGTAGTGAGGAGTAAGTAGCAAGTTTCAGTAACGACAGCCCAAGTTGTAATTAAAGGTTCGTTTATATTGGCAAGTATCGCTATTGCCTGAGCGTGATACTGGTCATTTCGATTTGCCAAAGCTAACCAAAACCCCGTATCAACTATAACCATATTTGGTTTTTAAGTTATCTTTCAAAATTGACTTGTAGTTTACAGATAAATTTGGTTCTGCCTCTCCACAACCAATAAAACCAGTTTCTATTAGCAATTTATGAGGGTTCTGTTGCTGCTGCTGAAGCTTTTGATAGTATAAGTCAATAGCAGACTTAATCACGTCGGTAACTGCCTGATTAGTCTGCTGTTTAATGCAGGCTAGTTTGCGAGCAGACTCTTCATCTAATCGAGCATTAATTCGCATTGTCTTTTCTACTTGTCATACTAAAGTATGACAATTTTAACATTTACACTATCTCGTCAACAACTTCCGGCGCAGCAAATCTAGTGCTGTACAGGCACTCAAATACCGAACAAATGACCGACTTCGCCCTGTACCAAACCGATATTCAATACTCTCCACGCTATTTGGCCCTGCTAAACCGATGTATACTAAACCTACTGGCTTAGTCTCTGTTCCACCAGTCGGCCCAGCAATACCAGTAATACTCAATCCCCAAGAAGTACCCAGGTGCGATCGTACTCCCAATGCCATTTGCTCTGCGACAGTAGCACTTACCGCTCCAAATTTTACTAAATCTTCTGGATTAACCCCTAAAAGTCTCTCTTTTACCGAGTTGTCATAAGAAATTATCCCACCCCAAAAGTAATCAGAACTACCAGATGTTTCGGTCAACATCTGTCCCAGTCCACCACCTGTGCAGGATTCTGCAACGGAAAGCGTCTCTCCTGCCTTCCGTAAACTCTGACCAACTACGGAGGCAAGTGTGTCATTATCAGCACCGTAATAATTTAGCCCAGCAATTTGTATGAGTTGTTTCTCCACAGGAGCAATTAACGCTTGTGCTTCAGTTTCAGAAGCAGCTTTGGCAGAAACTCGTAGCTTGACTTCTCCTTTACTGGCATAGGGTGCAACTGTTGGGTTGGGTAATTTGAGATAGGCACTAACTTTTTCTGCTAGAGCAGATTCACCAATGCCCCAAAACTTTAACATCCGACTGTAGATGATTTCCTTGCCCCAACCTTGGCTTTTTAAATAAGGTACCGCTGTTTCTTCCCACATTCTTTGCATTTCACTCGGTACACCAGGGAAGGTAAAAATAGTCAATTTAGAATGTGGTTGCCAGATGATACCCGGTGCCGTGCCAGTAGGATTAGGTAAAATTTTTGCTCCTTGGGGTATCAAAGCTTGCTTGCGGTTACTAGGAGTCATTTGACGATTGCGCTCTTGAAATTTCCGGGCAATATCCTCAATAATTTCTGAGCATTCTACCAAAGGAACACTAAAAAAATCGGCAATAGTTTCGCAGGTGAGATCATCAGGTGTAGGGCCAAGTCCGCCAGTAAAAATCAAAATTTCGGCTCTTTGACTAGCAATTTCGATGACGTGCTTTAACCTTTCTGGGTTGTCTCCTACTACTGTTTGATAATAGTGAGGAATACCTAATTTTGCTAACTCAATTGCCAAATATTGAGAATTGCTGTTGAGTATATTTCCTAGTAGCAGTTCAGTCCCAACACAAATAATTTCTGCACTCATGAGATTGGGGAATAGTGATTAATTGGCGGGAGTGGTTCCCAATTCAGACACTTGTCGGTAGGAAAGTTAATAAATTTTTGATTTAAGGTTAGCTAATGGCCATTAGCCATTAGCTATTGACAACCTCTTATGCTAAAGCTGGTACGGAAATTTCCAGATGTGTATACAAGGGGAAGCGATCGCACAAAGCTGCCACCCGTCGGCGACAATCTTCGCTTATTGCTTCAGAATCTGGATTCAACAAGCGATCGGCGATAATATTACCAATTTCCGTGAATTCTGTAACTCCTAGCCCCCGTGTTGTCATTGCCGGGGAACCCAGCCTTAAACCGCTAGTTACAAATGGCGACTCTGGATCAAAAGGAACAGTATTTTTGTTAGTTGTGACATTCACATCACTCAAAAACCGTTCTGCCTTCTTACCCGTCAATCCTATACTGCGTAAATCTACTAGCATTAAATGATTATCAGTTCCATCTGATACTAGTTTAAAGCCACGCTTTTGCAACTGTGCAGCCAAAGCACGGGCATTTTCAATGACTTGGGCAGAATAGGTCTTAAACTCTGGCTTGAGGGCTTCTCCAAAGGATACTGCTTTTGCAGCGATGACATGTTCAAGAGGCCCCCCTTGAGTTCCAGGGAAAACAGCTTTATCCAATTTTTTACCCAATTCTGGATCACGGGTCATAATTAAACCACCCCTGGGCCCACGTAAAGTTTTATGAGTAGTAGTTGTCACTACATCACAATAGGGCAGGGGATTGGGGTGCAAACCACTGGCAACCAAACCAGCAATGTGAGCAATATCTGCTAGTAAGTATGCGCCAATTTCATCAGCGATACTGCGGAATTTTTCAAAATCAATGACACGAGGATAAGCAGAATAACCACAAATCAGCAGCTTAGGACGCTCCCTTAGCGCCAGCTCCCGAATTTGGTCATAGTCTAATTGTTCTGTTTCCTGATTGACACCGTAATGAACAACTTTGAACCACTTACCAGACACGTTCACAGGTGAACCGTGGGTAAGATGTCCACCATGAGACAAGTCCATGCCCATAATTTTGTCCCCTGGTTCTAGCAATGTCAAAAACACCGCAAAATTTGCCTGTGCGCCAGAATGAGGTTGAACATTGGCATGAGCAGCACCAAACAATTGTTTGATTCGGTCAATTGCTACCTGTTCAATTTGATCTATGAATTCGCAACCGCCATAATAACGTTTACCGGGTAATCCCTCGGCATATTTATTTGTCAGCACTGAACCCTGTGCAGCCAGTACAGCAGCAGAGGTAAAATTTTCACTAGCAATCAACTCCAAATGGTCGTGTTGACGCTTTAGTTCTTTGTTAATTAACTCCGCAACGATAGGATCGGAGGAAGTCAGAAAATCTGAATTTTTGAGAGTCACTTTCAGTTATCCTTAAGTCAATTTGCACAATAGTTGGTGTAAGGTACAAGGCAGCAGCGTATATATTCGAGTCCACAGTCAAGAGTCCATAGTCAAGAGTCTGGGCTTCAATGTTTTTGTAATTGTTGACAATTGACTAATGACTTTTGATATTTATTTGTCTTGACTGAACTGAATTACCAGACGCAAGCTCGATAAGTGCGTTAATAATCATAACGCTCTTTTCTTAATATCAAGTATGAACTATTTCTGATTGCAACTTGTTCTCGTGAATTTATGTATTGCTTTTTACTACATCTTTAAATATCCAACTTACAATTAATTTAAAGTCCACTTGGGTAATTATGCTTGGGTTGCTATCAAACAAAATTTTCCAAAGCAAGGAAAGGCGATTAATATAGCAACGGATGAAATCACTATTTTGACAGAGTAGGTTAATTCTCAGCCTTTACAGGTAACCCAACTGCTATACAATTCACTAACTAGCTGTTTAGTAACAGACTGATCGCAAGCCATAGTCAAAATATTAGCCCAAGAGGAAATATGGGAAACAATTGAGGAACTACAGGAGGGATTGGATGCTAGTGATTTTAATGGAGGATCAAATCCTTGCCCCTCAGCAGGTTTGCCAATCTTGTTTACTCGCTGATAGTAGTGGTCAACCTCGGTGGCGTCAAGGTCAACTTCGCTGTGGTCATTTAGTCCGTAAAATTACTGAGCAACAGCCAGACCAGTATGAGTGTCTGATGGGGTTCCGGATTGTTAATATTGAATGAACCGAACCCCCAGGATGTAACTAATGACTTAACTGCGTTATTCTAGGTTCATGTAACTATTGCAGTTTAACCATAGGAGAACGCAATATGACTTGGCGCGGGTCTACAACGGTTAAAGATAGAATTTTTGCTAGCTTGCCTTATTTGTTGCCTTTAATTGGTGTACTTGGATTCGGTTTATATTTATTCCGACAATTTCCTGCACTACAAGTGTTGTTTATACCGCTTCAACCCGTACTAGTCCTCTACGGTATCTTGGGGCCATATGGCGAACTGATTATTTTCTTTGCTTTATTTCTTTTGGTGGTGAGAAACGAAAAAATCAATCATTTTATTAGGTTTAACACATTACAGGCCTTACTATTAAACATTATTGTGTATCTGTGTGGCATAATTGTGCGCCTTGTCGCGCTTCCTGGTTTAAGTTTTGCACTCCAAACGGTGGCAAGTACTATCTTTATCGGCATAGTAGTAGCAGTCGTTTATTCCATAGTCCAGTCGCTGTGGGGGCGTTACGCAGAAATCCCCGCTATTTCTGATGCAGTGTATATGCAACTACCGCGCTAGTTTTTCACGAGCCACGACTTTATTTTCTAGGCGGCCTATACCTTCAATTTCCACACGAACGCGATCGCCGATGTTTAACGGCCCAACTCCCACTGGTGTACCTGTTAATATTACATCTCCTGGTAAGAGTGTCATGACTTGACTAATATAAGACACTAGAAAATCTGGAGAAAAAACCATCTGGTCAATAGTAGCAGATTGTACGGGAGTGACACTTTCATTTAAGAAAGTTTGCAATCTGGCTCCTGGACTGACTTCACGGACGATCCACGGGCCTAAAGGACAGAAAGTATCAAATCCTTTAGCTCGTGTCCATTGCCCATCTTTTCTTTGTAAATCCCGCGCTGTCACATCATTGGCGATCGTGTAACCCCAAATTTTTGTTTGGGCTTCCTCCGGTATGCAATCAACAGCGCGATCGCCGATTACCAGAGCCAATTCTCCTTCGTAGTCCACTCTTTGTGATTGGCGCGGATACTGTATTTCTGCCAGAGAAGCAATCACAGAGGTAGGTGGTTTAAAAAAAAGGAGTGGCTCAATTGGCACTTCACTTTCCATTTCTGCGGCATGCTCTGCATAATTTTTCCCTACCGCTACAATTTTTGAAGGAGCGCAGGGAGCCAAAATTTGATAATCCTCTGGTTCCAATACCAAATCTGTAGGTTGACCTTGCAACCAAGGCGGAGCATCCAGAACCTGCACCTTTAAGGAGAGTTGTAGCAACCCATAGTAAATCTGTCCTTCCTGATTTTGAACTCGCACATAGCGCTGCGCCATAACCTTGATCAATATCCTACTGTTTGAGATCAAATCACCTTTTAAAGTCAATAGTCTATAGTTCACAGATCGTAAACTAATAACTAGTTGAGTAGATTTAGTTAAGCATTAAAATAGAAAACTGGTAAGATTATAATTCCTTGTTGCTTTAGATGTTGATAGGTATTTGTATTAAAAAAGACATTAAGCACCTGTTGACATCAGCAGCCATATTGTCCAGAAGGAGATGAATCGTGCAAATAATTTATGAAACAATGTACATCCTGCGCCCAGACTTGGGAGACGAGCAGGTAGAGCAGGCTATTGCTAAATACGAAAACTTGATTCGAGAACAAGGGGCTGACAATATCCAGATTCAAAATCGCGGTAAGCGACGTTTAGCTTATGAAATTAATAGGCAACGGGATGGTATTTACATCCAAATGAATTACACTGCTCCTGGAAACATCATCGCTGTTTTAGAACGAGCTATGCGTTTGAGCGAAGAAGTAATTCGCTACTTGACTATTAAGCAAGAAGTGCAACAACCCCAAGCTCCTACAGAAGCAGCATAATTTAGGCTAGTGGTTAGTTGTTTGTTAGTAACTACTAACTGCTAGCTATTAAAATTGTAAAAAAGTAAAAAAATTTGCTTTCCCCTACTTGCTGATTTCTCCGAGAATGCTAAATTAGCAAGTAATCGGAAGTATTTGCCTAAATTATCACTTCCGTGTTTTTACTTAAGATACATAGTAAAGTTCTGACATGGGAGCTAGTTGCCACTGTGAGCCAAAATGACACATCTACTATTCAAACGCTCTCTATAGAAGTATCGAAATTGCGCCAAGAATTGCAACTTCGCGATCAATTAGTACAACAGTTGTCTCAAGAACTCTTCCGACTAGTCAAGGGTAATACTAACTTTATGCCTCAAGTGGAAGTGTCAGAGCGTCATCAAAGTGAACTCCAGGCTTTACAAGAACAAATACAAGCAGTCGAGGAGCAGTTGACGTTCTATCAAGAGCAAATAGCAAGTCGCGATGGCGAAATTTATCAGTTGCGTCAGTCAGTGCAAGAACTAACTGATCGCAGCCGAATGTTAGAGCAAGTAGTACAGGAGTTACCTCAAATATATCGCCGTAAGTTTGAGGAGCGCATGGCTCCAGTCAGGGAAAAGGTGGTAATGCTACAACGAGAAAATCGCCAGTTGCAAGCAGAACTACAAAGTGTGAGCTACCGTCTAGCGCTGAAAACTCGTACTGCCTCTCATAGTGGCATCGATCTGCCCAACTTTTCGCGTCCGGTATCTGGTTAAATTAAATTTTTACCTGTACAGAGTGGTACTTGCAACAAAATACCACTCTTTCGGCAATCAATAATAACTATAGCCTATGTCACTTACCTGCTATAGCCATTATTTTTGCAATGAGTTTAGTTGTTTTGTTTGCTAGCAGCAGACTGCTTTTGCTGATGATTCTGGGATGTCTTCGTAAGTATTAACAATTTCAAATACTGAATCTAGTTGAGTAAGCTCTAAAATTAACCTGACAGGAGCTTGTACATTACAAAGTAGCAGACGACAACCACTTTGACGGGCGGCTTTTAACCCTTGAACCAATGAAACCAGCCCAGAACTATCCATGAAATCTACTTCGGCAAAGTCGATCACCCAGAGCTGATTTTGCTGGGGTAATACTCCAGCCATTTTTTCACTCAAAGCCATCCCACCGTGTAAGTCTATGCGTCCTTGGGGTTTGAACAATATCACTTGATGTTCTGATGTTAGAGTCATGAACTTAACTGGGTAGTTGAAAGACTGAAACAAAAAAGCAGAATTTTGACACAAATACTGTTTAGCCTGCAAATACTCAACTGACTGCCTTATCCAAACTTTTTGGAATTCGCTGTTATGAACTTGCAAGGAGTAATATCAGTATTCATGCCGTATAATTTGTTTTAACTTTCCCCAATATAGGCATAACCGCCCAAGAATTTTGGTAGCATCTGTATCTTTTAACAAATTTTTATAATTTTCCGAGCTATTTATAAAGTTTTTATAAAATAAAAACATTTATATTTCAGTAGGTATAACTATGTGGTATCCGATTACCACTAACATTATCCTAATGTTTGTTGTTAATAATACCAATTTTAAAAAATTATGATCCAAATTTGGAGAGTAAATCTATCTAATATTGTACGAACTATTAAAATTAGGGTAAATTAAAAAACAAATTTTATGCTAAGTACTAGTAATAATACTTAAGAAGATTAAAAATTTTTACCAAATAAAGAACTCTGTTCAGTGAGAATATTTCTGAATAGGGGTTCTCAGGTTTTATTAGCTTTACTTGCGATCAAATCGCAGTTTATCCCTTGTATCGTAGATTTGGATTGACACATTAACTAAAAAGGAGACAAGATTATAGTAAAAGTAAAAATTTGTAAAGGCAGCGGTGCTGAATGTCTGTTGAATTCATCTCGCTAGAAAATATCCAAGCAATTGCCCATGCATATGGTTATTGGGCAGTTTTTTTGGGAATTCTGTTAGAAAATTTGGGTATTCCCATTCCTGGTGAAACCGTAACATTAGTGGGCGGTTTCCTGGCTGGTAGCCACGAACTAAGTTACTGGCTAGTTCTAGGTGACGCGATCGCAGGAGCGGCGATCGGGGGAGTTTGCGGTTATTGGATTGGTAGAATTGGCGGCTGGCCTTTGCTTGTACGAGTTGGCAGCCTGTTTAAAATATCGGAAGTGCGACTTTTAAATATCAAAGAACAATTTAGTGAAAATGCGGCAAAAGCAGTGTTTTTTGGGCGCTTCTTTGCCCTATTGCGAATCTTTGCTGCTCCACTGGCTGGTATAGCTGAAATGCCATTTGGAAAATTCTTATTTTTTAACCTCCTAGGAGCCAGCGTCTGGGCTAGTGTGATGGTAACGCTTGCTTTCTTTGCAGGCAGAATTATTTCCCTAGAACAATTAGTTGCCTGGGTGAGTCAATTTGCGATCGCTGCGTTACTCATCCTTGTAGCTGTAATTGCGATCCCAATATGGTTGGAAGCTCGGCAAGAGCAACTGGGGGCTAAGGATTAGGGATTAGGAGAGTCGGAGAGGGGGAGAGAGGGAGAGAGGGAGAGTGGGAGAGGGGGAGAAATATCCTCTCCGTGTCCCCGCGTCCATTTCCTAGCCCCTAGCTCCTAGCCTTTAGTTTGCTGTGCCCAAATGCGGGTAGGCAAACCCCAAATGTAGATAAAGCCTTCAGCTGCTTTATGATCGAATTGGTCTTCGGCTCCGTAAGTTGCCAAGTTAGGAGTGTACAAAGAGTTTTCGGAACAGCGCCCAACAATAGTAGCGTTACCCTTAAATAACTTCACTCTCACAGTTCCAGACACTCGCTCTTGCGTTTTTTGAATAAACCCATCAAGGGCTGCTTTCAAAGGGCTGTACCACAAACCGTTATAAATTAATTGGCTGTAAGTTTCTTCAATACCCCGCTTGTAGTGGGTAACATCTGCCGTTAAAGTTAGACTTTCCAAATCACGGTGTGTTTGTATTAAGACTACCATTGCGGGAGATTCGTATATTTCCCGCGATTTAATTCCTACTAAACGATTTTCAATCATATCGATGCGTCCAACGCCGTGATTTCCTGCCAAATGATTGAGTTGCTCGATTAGCTTGATCGAGTCTTTGTGTTCGCCGTTGAGGCTAGTAGGAATGCCTTTAGTAAAACCAATTTCAATGTACTCTGGCTCGTTTGGGGTGTCGGCGATCGCCTTAGTCATCTCATAAATTTCTTCTGGTGGTTCAAATGCTGGATCTTCCAATAAACCAGCTTCAATACTTCGCCCTAATAAATTTTTGTCAATGCTGTAGGGAGAAGATTTTTTAACTGGTGCTGGGATGCCAAATCTTTCCCCATAGGCAATAGTTTCCTCACGACTCATTCCCCATTCTCTAGCTGGTGCGAGTATCTTCAGATTAGGGTTGAGGGCAGCACAGGCGACATCAAAACGAACTTGATCGTTACCCTTACCAGTACAACCGTGAGCGATCGCATCAGCACCATATTTTTCTGCGGTTTCTACTAATGCCTTAGCAATCAGCGGACGGGCAAGAGCTGTTGCTAGAGGATAGCGATTTTCATACAACGCATTAGCTTGAATAGCGCTAAAGGCATAATCTTTGATAAAAGTTTCTTTAACATCCACGACAAGAGATTCACTAGCACCAGATTTCAAGGCTTTTTCTCGAACTGCTTCTAACTCATCTCCTTGTCCCAAGTCTGCTGCTAGGGTAATCACTTCTTCCACACCCCACTCATGCTTGAGGTAGGGAATACATACAGATGTATCTACTCCGCCAGAATATGCCAGTACAACCTTTTTGGCACGACCCATCAGTTTCTCCAGTTAAAAAAGCAAAGAGTGAGTGATTATTATATACAATTCATCACTACATATTTTAGTTATCAATAAAATTAGTAGTAATTTACCTAAAATATATACACGATAAAGCTTTTAGTTTATTTTTGGGTGATTACAACCACGCACAAATATTTATTAAATTTTCATCATAAAGTGACTATTTTTATATAAAGCAAGGTGTAGATATCCGACTTCTTAAAGAAGTCATGTATCTAGTTAGAACTGCAATAGTTAAGCAATTAGTTATTTACAAGTCAGAAAAGAACACTATTATTTTTAGTTTTAATTTACTCTTCTCCAAATTCATAAAAGCAAAAAATCATATTTTCTGAAAAAAGAACAATCAAAAAAGACAAAAAAATACCGTAGAGTTTGATAGACAATTCTCCACGGTATATGACTGGCTTGAAAAAGCGATCGCAAAACAAATCTACATTTTGACGTTAGTTTTCTAAGAAAAACGATTACAACCCACCAATGATGCCGCCGTCCTTGCGCGTAATCACAACTGTTGAAGAACGGGGGCGTCCGGACGGGCCATATCCTTGACTGTAAGGCCAGTTACTGAACTGTGTGGGATTTGAAGCAACTGCACCATCGCCGGGGTGCTGAATATTAACAAACATAGTTTTACCATCGGGTGTAGTGATTACACCAGTTACCTCACAGTTCGTTGGGCTAGTCAAAAAACGTCTGATCTGTCTAGTGTTGGGATCGGCACACATCATCACGTTACTACCGATATTTTTCCAATCACCCAAACCGTCACCCTCCTGATCAGTCTGTATCCAGAGGCGACCGAAATAATCAAACCACAGACCATCTGGAGCCCCAAAGTCGTCACCATTGATATTACCGACATGATTTGGATCTGGATCGAGTTTATCACCGCACTCAACGAAAAGATCCCAAGAGAAAGTAGCGGCTTTAACACTACGTCCATCTTCACGCCACCGAATAATATGACCGTAGCGGTTGTCAGGACGAGGGTTGGCAGCATCGACCGGAGGACGGGCGCTGCCTGCGTTTGTTGTGCCATCAGGCTTGTTAGAAGAGGCTGGAGTAGTTCCGCGACGATTGTTGTTTGTCAAAGTACAGTAGACTTCAATCTCCTGGTATCCGCCAATTCGGGGACGCACAGCAACCCACTCTGGTCGATCCATCATCGTTGCACCAACTCGATCTGCTGCTTGGCGTGTTTTGACAAGCACTTCCGCTTGGCTTCTAAATCCGTTCTCAGGTGTCAATCCGCCTTGACCATATACCAAAGGAAGCCACTCCCCAGTACCATCATCCTTAAACTTAGCAACGTATAGGATACCATGATCAAGCATATCGCTATTGGCATCGCGACTGAACTGATTTAAAGGTCTGGCACAAACAAACTTATAAATATACTCGTTGCGCTCATCGTCGCCCATGTAGAAAGCCACATGGTTATTGTCATCCACAACAACCTGAGCGCTCTCATGCTTGAAGCGACCAAGCGCAGTACGCTTTACTGGTTTACTTTGTGGGTTGTAGGGATCGATTTCAACTACCCAACCAAACAAATGGGGTTCAAGTGGATTTGTGCTGGCATCGAAGCGTGGATCGACTTCATGCCATCGATAACCGAATCCTGTTTTCGAGATGCCGTAGCGTTTTTGTCCTGTCAGGATATCGGACTTCTCAACTCCCGGAATGGAAACTATATCTTCTGTAGGGTTAGCGAAGTAACCGTTCCAGTTTTCTTCACAAGTTAGGTAAGTACCCCAAGGAGTGTAGCCGTGGGCGCAGTTGTTGATCGTGCCGTATGCCGTGTAGCCATTATTTAGTATGCCGATGTCAATCGAGCCGTTTGGCGTGATTGAAAATTTCTTTGATCTCAAAAGTGTATCGCCTGCTGCGGGGCCAGAAACGTACATCTCTGTATTAGCGGTGATGCGGCGACCATAGGACGAATTACGGTTAAACTTCCAGCTATTGCTAGTCTTGAATATCTCCACAACAGATACGCCGTGAGCAGCCTGAGACTTGCGTACCTTCTCAATCGTGACTTGCGATCCAGGTAAACCGGACTGAGGCGCAGTTTCCGTTGCTGGAATGAAAGTAAGACCATCAGGATGAAGGATTTCCTCATGGGTATATTCGTGGTTCACACACAGAAGCCCACGATTTGAAGTCCGCTTCTTGCCAAAAAAGCTTCGTTCCCGAAGTGGGAAGTAATGCATCCCATCAGTATGCATACCATACTGCTTTTCTTGGGCAGCAGCATTTTGTGAAGCGTCTGATCGCCAGTTTGGTGCGCCAGGCATAATCGGATCGCCCCAGGCAACAAGTACTTCAACCTTATAACCTTCAGGAACACTAACAAGATCCTTTTCTAGAAGTCCAGTAGCTGGGTTGTTCAGATTCGGTGGGATACTCTTGAAGCCAATGCCACCAAATCCTTGTCCTGGTGGAATCGGCGCTGCCTCAACACTGTGGAGAAAGCCACCAATAGAAACTTCACCCATGACAGTAAGCACGGATGTACTCGCCGCCGTAATTATGAATCGCCGACGACTCATACTGAAACGTTCAATTACATCACGGATTGATTCATTACCGGATGGATTGATGGTCACATCGTTTTTAGGATGAAGGGAACCTTTCATTCTGAATACTCCATATAAGATTGAGAGATTTACTATTTATTTTCTGGGGAAAATATTATGTCGAGAAATTGAAGATATTACTCGTTTCAACATCTATTAGGAAAAGCCTAGTGTCAATCTTTGATAACTTAAATCATCGAATTTCAGCAGGGAACGATTGCTATACAAATTAGTGCCTAAACAATAAATAGGACACAGATTTGAGATGCAATATCTACAAAGTCTGAAGATTCAATCTTGTTTTTAAACTTGCCAATCTCCATAAAGCTGATTTGAAGTTTAGCCTTTAAAGAATTCAAAAAAACCTAAGTGTGATAGCGAAATCTAAATCAACATTATTTGCTGCCTGATTTTGCTAACTGATAGAACCAAGCAATCTTTTTAGGTCAATACAGACAAATCAATATGTATGTAAGAAGAATGTAATTATCGACAAACTATAATTTAAAAAATAAATATTAAGAATAGATTATGTAGCGGTTAATTGAAGAGAATTTAAATGATTAAAAATAGATTATTAATTGATTAAATAAATATTAAGTTTATCTATTTACTATAAAAAGTTCCAAGATAGATTAAAAAAATAGAAAATTTTATATGTAAAAAATAAAAACAATATTTCAAAATAGGAAAATATATTAATTATTTATAATTTCCCAAAAAATCATGTTTTGTGCATTACCCAGAATTTATCCTCATCGCCAGTTATTAATTCTGGCGTGATGACCAAAGTTAGATAGTCTCCATAGCTAGATTTAGTAAAGGAACAGTGTTTGTATCCAGGTTGTCCTATCTTAGAAGTGGGCAATAGTGTTGTGAGTGAGACTGTGTTTTTAAGCGTCGTTATTCCTACGTACAATCGCAAGCCGATTTTGGAAAAGTGTCTCAAAGCATTGGAGGCACAACAGTTGAGCGTGTCGAGTTCAGTGAGTGATTATGAAGTTGTCTTAGTAGATGACGGCTCCACTGATGGCACATTGGAGTGGTTAGCAGAATACAAAGACGAGTTTCCCCACGTGCGAACATTTCAGCAAGACCATCAAGGGCCTGCCGGTGCAAGGAACTTGGGAGTAGAGCAAGCACGGGGAGATATTATTATCTTTATAGATAGCGATTTGGTAGTCACAGAAAATTTCCTGCAAGCTCATGCTGATGCCTTAGTGGAAGGACAAAAAAATTTGGGAAGCGATCGCTTCTTCACTTATGGTGCGGTGATTAATACTTGTAATTTTGACAATCCCACCTCTGAACCATATAAGGTCACAGATTTTTCAGCAGCTTTTTTTGCAACAGGTAATGTAGCTATTCCCAAGTATTGGTTAGAAAAAGCTGGACTTTTTGATACTTGCTTTCAACTCTATGGCTGGGAAGATTTAGAACTAGGTGTAAGACTCAAAAACCTGGGTTTGAAATTAATTAAATGTCCTGCCGCTGTTGGCTATCACTGGCATCCACCCTTTGACTTAGAGCAAATTCCCCGTTTAATTGACAAAGAAATTCAACGGGGGCGCATGGGAGTTTTGTTTTATCAAAAGCACCCAACTTGGGAAGTGCGAATGATGATTCAAATGACTTGGTTACACCGCTTACTATGGGGAATTCTCTCGCTTAATGGTACTTTGAATGAACGCACAATGGCTCCATTTTTGCGATGGTTGATTAATCTAGGTAAACCCCAACTAGCTCTAGAAATTGCTCGGATTTTTCTGAACTGGTACAACGTTAAAGGCGTGTATGAAGCTTATGCTCAACTAAATTATGAATTGTGAATTGTGAATTATGAACTATGAAATTAAGAGTGGTACTGTAATTCATCATTCAGCATTTTTTATGTTACCCTAGTATGGTTCTTTAATCTCGCACATCTGGGATTTCGGGTGTTTCTGACAAAGAAATACGCCTGGATGGAGGTTTAACCCGAATCGGAGTTGAGAAAATATGCCAGTTGTTTCATTGGCTCAAATGATGGAGTCAGGGGTTCACTTTGGTCATCAAACCCGGAGATGGAACCCAAAAATGTCTCCCTACATCTACACCGCTCGCAACGGAGTACACATCATTGACTTGGTGCAGACTGCTCAGTTGATGGAAGAAGCATATACTTATATGCGATCGCAAGCTGAACAGGGCAAAAAGTTTCTTTTTGTTGGTACTAAGCGGCAAGCTGCTGGTATTATTGCCCAAGAAGCCTCTCGTTGTGGCGCTCATTATATTAACCAGCGTTGGTTGGGCGGAATGCTCACTAACTGGACAACAATTAAAACGAGGGTAGACCGTCTCAAAGACTTAGAACGCCGGGAAGAAAGCGGCGCTCTCGACTTGTTGCCAAAAAAAGAAGCCTCAATGTTACGCCGGGAGTTGGCGAAGCTCCAGAAATACTTGGGCGGTATTAAAACCATGCGCAAAGTCCCAGATGTGGTTGTGATTGTAGACCAACGACGGGAATACAACGCAGTTCAAGAATGTATTAAATTGGGGATACCGATTGTATCCATGTTGGATACAAACTGCGATCCAGATGTCGTAGATATTCCAATCCCAGCAAATGACGACGCCATCCGCTCGATTAAGCTAATCGTCGGCAAATTGGCAGACGCAATTTATGAAGGGCGTCACGGTCAGTTGGATGTAGAAGAGGAATACGAAGACTACGAAGGTGCTGAAGAAGATTACGATTACGAAGAAAGCGACTATACTGATTCGCTGATTCCCGACGACGAAGAAGAAGAGTAGTCAGTTATCAGTTAGCAGTTGCCAGTGAGAAGCTATGATCTGAAAACTGATTACTGTTTACTGTTAACTGAAACAAGACTCAAAATCCGAGAGCAATTACAACTGTCAGTCAAGTAGGAATTGAGGCAAAATGGCGGAAATATCTGCAAAACTTGTCCAAGAGCTACGCCAAAAAACAGGCGCTGGCATGATGGACTGCAAAAAAGCGCTGAAAGAAAACGATGGTGATATGGCAAAAGCCGAAGAATGGCTGCGCAAGAAAGGTATTGCCAAAGCTGGAGCAAAAGCAGATCGAGTGGCAGCAGAAGGACTGATCGGCAGCTATATTCATACTGGCGGTAGAGTAGGTGTGCTAGTTGAAGTAAACTGCGAGACTGACTTCGTTGCTCGCCGCGAGGAGTTTCAAACTCTGGTGCGGAACGTGGCTATGCAGGTTGCGGCTTGTCCGAATGTAGAGTATGTGAAAGTAGAAGACATTCCACCCGATGTTGTCGCCAAAGAAAAAGAAATTGAAATGGGGCGAGATGACTTGGGCAACAAACCTGAGGCAGTCAAAGAGAAAATTGTTCAAGGAAGAATTGAAAAGCGCCTGAAGGAATTGACTTTGCTGGATCAGCCTTATATTCGCGACCAAAGTATCACTGTAGATGAACTAGTTAAACAAGCGATCGCTCAACTTGGTGAAAACATCCAAGTACGTCGCTTCGTTCGCTTCGTTCTCGGTGAAGGAATTGAAAAGCAAGAAACTAACTTTGCGGAAGAAGTAGCTGCACAAATGAGTGGCAAATAATTTTCAGTTGTTAGTTGTTGCTACCTCAGTAATTAATTTAAAGACAGGTCAATCATAATTGCTTGACCTGTCTTTCGTTAACAGTACATCTAACCAAAATCTAAAATCCTTTAGTATAGTGAAGCTAACAATGTAGGTGTACATTTGTACCAAATTATTCTGGTTCAAATGGGCAATAACGAGAAGATATGGTAAGACCAATTGAGCGAATAGAGCGGGATATTGCAGTTTTAGAAGAGACGATAGCCGCGATCGCAAAAGAACTCCAAACTGCTTATGCCAGTTATCTAACCAGCTTAGGAAAAGCTTTACAACAGCAACTGATTCTGGCTAGCTATCATCTTTGTACTCAAGGGTATCCTGAAAAATTTTTGAAATTGAGCTTGAGTAAGCGGCAAAATTTACAACAGGGTATCCGTAATTTGGGTAAACAGGCAACTGAGCAGTTAATAGCTTTAACTCAAAATGAGGATGAGCAACCAGAGCCAAAGGAAGAACAAGAAGATATAAGAGCAGGAGAAACAACAGAAGCACAAGAAGTTGAACAAGTAGAGGAAGTTGAAGAAGTGGAGAAAATAGAGGAAGATAGTGTTGCTGATACCCTCTTTTTAGAAGCAGTCTCTCCTCCTGCCCTAATCTCAAAAACTCTTGTGACGCCAAATACCTCTAATCCAGTAGAACTGATGAAATGGCAACAGTATCTTGAGAGATCTACCCAAGACACCCTCAAAAGAGTTTCTCGTGAGGCTAATCTTTTGTTACAAAAAGCGGGGATTTTACCTAAGAAATTGCCTGAACCAATATTAGAAGCGGCTGTGGCGGTATCAGAAGCATCTGCCGAAGTTGTACCAGGGCCACCCAACCTTCTCAATTTGGTGATTGAAATTGAAAGTGAAAAGCAGTCAGAAGAATCGACTCTGACACAGATTATGGCTATTAACCTGCGGCTTGGGGAAATTGAATTTGCCGACACAAAAGTTTCGTCTGAACGCAAACAGATCCGCAGTATAATTGCTCAACTTAACAAAATTGGGCTGGACTATCAAAAAAAACAGCGAGAGCGATCAATCGCTCAAGCTGAAGCAGCATGGCGTGCTAGTTGGTTTGATGATTAGTCATTGATTTGTCCTTTGTCCAAAGTTAAATGACTAATGACCAATGACTACTGACTAATGACTAATGACTACTGACAAACCAGATTGGATACGATTGCAAAAAGCCCTAGCGATAGAAGCAGAACAAGGCTTCACTGATTTGGTAGGCAAACAATATCGCTTTAGTGAGTTTCTCACCCTCACTTTCGGTAAATTCCCAACAGCCTTACCAAGCACTGAGCGTCTGCGCTGGCAAGAACTAGCAACTCAGTTTGCTAGCTATCCAAATCTGAAATTAGAAAATAGGCAAAGCTTAGTCGCAAACACTCGCAGGTATTTATATCAACTGCAACAACAAGAGGAGAAGGGGAATGAAGAGGACACCCAGACGCGGGGACGCAAAGACACGGGGAATTTTCTCTTTGCGTCTCCCTCCGGGTACCCTACGGGAACGCCTCCGACGTACGGAAGTGATGCCTCCGGCACGTCCTTCGGACGAACAGACTCGACGGAAAACGGAGCCACTCCGCCCTTGCACTCTACCGACTTGAAGGAAGTGGCGTCCAAGACTCCGACTTCCTCACCGCGTCTGGTTGTCTCCACGTCTTCCCAAGCTTCATCCCGTCTCCCTCTCTCTGCGTCTTCTTCCAGATCCCAAATTGTTGCTGAAGTCAGTCGCACTCTTGCCCCAAAACTTGACCAAAAACTCAGGGATTTACCAGAAATTGGATTGAGAAAAGCTGAGAAATTAGCACGTCTTGGTTTGTATACTGTGCGTGACTTGCTATTTTACTATCCCCGCGACCACATTGATTATGCTCGTCAAGTAAATATCTGCGAATTGCAGGCGGGCGAGACAGTGACGATAGTGGCAAAAGTCAAGAGTTGTAATTGCTTTACTAGCCCGAAGAATAAGAAATTAACAATCTTGGAACTTTTGCTGCGGGATAATACTGGTCGGCTCAAAATTAGTCGTTTTTTCGCAGGTACGCGTTTTAGCAGTCGTGCTTGGCAAGAAAGTTTGAAACGTCGCTACCCAGTTGGCAGTATTGTGGCAGCGTGTGGTTTAGTGAAAGAAAGTAAATACGGTCTGACGCTCGAAGATCCAGAATTAGAAGTTTTAGCTCATCCAGGCGATACGATTGACTCATTAACTATCGGACGGGTAGTGCCAATTTATGCTCTAACGGAAGGAGTAGGCGCAGATTTAGTGCGGCAGGCGGTGATTGCGGCTTTAGCTGCTACGGTTCATCTCAAAGATCCTCTGCCGAGTGGATTACGGGAGAAGTATGGGTTAATGGAATTGAAGGATGCGATCGCCAATATTCATTTCCCTCCAGACAGCGACACTCTTCAACCTGCCCGTCGTCGCTTAGTATTTGATGAGTTTTTCTACTTACAACTAGGTTTACTGCAACGTCAGCATCGAGCAAAACAAATTCAAACCAGCGCCATACTTGCTCCTCAAGGACAGCTACTAGAAAGATTTTACGAGATACTACCCTTTCAACTTACCAACGCTCAACAACGAGTCATCAACGATATTCTCACCGATTTGCAAAAATCAGTACCGATGAATCGTTTAGTACAGGGTGATGTTGGTTCTGGGAAAACAGTTGTGGCAGTAGTTGCCATTCTTGCTGCCATTCAATCTGGGTATCAAGCAGCACTGATGGCTCCTACAGAAGTATTAGCAGAACAGCACTACCGCAAGTTAGTAAGTTGGTTTAATTTACTGCATTTGCCAGTAGAATTACTGACAGGATCGACCAAAACAGTGAAAAGGCGAGAAATTCACGCTCAGTTGGAAACGGGAGAATTGCCTTTGTTGGTGGGGACTCATGCTCTAATTCAAAATCCTGTCAACTTTCAGCGCTTGGGTTTGGTGGTAATTGATGAGCAACACCGTTTTGGCGTAGAACAACGGGCGCGATTGCAGCAAAAAGGCGAGCAACCTCATGTTTTAACAATGACGGCAACACCTATTCCCCGAACATTGGCACTGACAATTCACGGGGATTTGGATGTGAGCCAGATTGATGAATTGCCACCGGGACGACAAAAGATTCAAACAACGGCGCTAACGAGTCAGCAACGCCAAAACGCTTACGATTTAATCCGTAGGGAAATTGCCCAGGGAAGGCAAGCTTATGTCATTTTACCGCTAGTAGAAGAATCTGAAAAACTGGATTTGCGATCAGCAGTTGAAGAGCATAAAAAGCTACAAGAAAGTATCTTTCCAGAGTTTCGGGTGGGGCTACTCCACGGTCGGATGAGTTCAGCAGACAAGGATGAGGCGATAAATAAATTTCGCGACAACGAAACTCAAATATTGGTTTCTACAACTGTTGTTGAAGTAGGTGTAGACGTGCCGAACGCTACGGTGATGCTCGTAGAAAATGCGGAGCGTTTTGGTTTGTCTCAGTTACACCAATTAAGAGGGCGGGTTGGCAGGGGTGCTGCTCAGTCCTACTGTTTGTTGATGAGCAGTTCTAGAAGTCCAGATGCACAGCAACGGTTAAAAGTATTGGAACAGTCTCAGGATGGCTTTTTTATTTCCGAGATGGATATGCGTTTTCGTGGCCCTGGTGAAGTGCTAGGAACTCGGCAATCTGGTGTGCCAGATTTTACGCTAGCAAGTTTAGTAGAAGATGAAGAAGTCTTAATTTTAGCGCGGCAAGCAGCAGAAAAAATTATACAAATAGATGCAACTATAGAGCGTTGGTATCTAATGAAAGAAGAACTGAAATATCGGTATGAACGATTAATGGGTGGGGCGATTTTGACATAACAGATTATGACCATTGCTCTATTAGGGCATTGGTAAAATCACCCCTAAGCTATAAGAACATATTTGCTAGTACAACACGACGGAAATGAACATACCGTTTGAGAAGGCTGAAAAATCGATGTTATAAACTTTGTACCTTCTGCCTTCTGCCTGATTGTGCTAGTTATCCTTTCACCAGTAAAAATTTTGCTAAAGAAACTGTAAGACTTTTTTGGTCAAGGTAGGCTCACTTTTCAAAACAATGAGCACTAAGTCCAGTTGAGTAAACTGAACTTGCTAACGAAGCTTAAATAATCTCTGTTGCTTATGTTTCTTCTTCCTCTTCTAAGTCTTCAAAGCTCGAAAGTACTTCGTCGATAATTTCCTGTGCTTCCTCATCTTTAATTTCTAGTCCTTTTTGGATTTCTTTGAGTAAATTTTTTTTCCCTTTAGGAATCCGTAATTCATCTTCATCTACCAGGAGAATTACGCTGCTAGCAAAAGCATCGAGAATCATCGCCTGGGAAAGGGATTGACGAGCAGTATTAAAAAGTGCGCCTACTCCCTCTTTTTCGGCAAGGGATAAAAGTTTATCCACCATTTCTATCAATTCGTCATCCGAGGAATCTTCAAAAACCTCAAGTTCCCAAAGGGAATCGGCTACAAATTCTACATCCACCTCTTCTAAGGAAGAGTCAGCTACCGCAGTCACAACAGCGATCGCTGCAACCGATTCTTCTGAACTCAGTGGTTCTTTCAATGCCCCTTCGGATTTAAATATTTTGTCGTACTTTGCCATAATGGCTACCTCCGTCATTTCTTGTGTAATTGCAGATGTGAGAATGCTAGTTATTGGGTAGTGTAGCAAGATAAGCAGCTTTGTACTCTCTGAAAAATTGGGGAGACATAAGTCAAGTTATAAAAATCACTTATTACACTAAATACTTGTACACCTCCAGAGGTAAATATTTCTTAAATATCGCCCTCTAGCAGATTGTTTGTAATTATGTAAAGGTTATAGTGTTGATAAAATTCAGAAGTTTCCGTTTAAATTCCTCAGCTTCTTCTTTGATAGAATCAGGGGTTTCGCCATCAAAAAAACTATGCTGGCTGTTGACAATGTACAAAAAGTCTCCGTATATAAATGCTAACAAGCCTCGGTAGGCATTCAACCTCACAGCAGTGCCATTGTTTTGTGTCTTTGAAATTGTTGAACCTTCAGGCATATCAATCAATGTAAAGTAAGCACCCTCTAGTGTATCTGGCAAATATTCGGTGTAACCGACAGAAGCATCTGGTAAATTAGCAGCGATTACACCCGGCACATACTTGTTTAGAAGAATGGATCGCAGATATTCTTCTTGTCCTACAGCATCAATTTGGATAAATTCTTGAGATGGTAGAGAATAATAATCAATTCTCAGTAACGTACCAAAGTCATCAGAAAAGCTGACTGCTCCTTCTTGACTGTCAATTCTACCACCTTGCTGGAGACTGACAGGGACTATAACTGTAAAGTTACCTAAAGGCGATTCATATATTTCCTGATTATAGTTTTGTTCAAAAACTCTTTCATATTCGTCGTCGGCATCTTCTTCCTCTACTTCTTCAAAAGAGTTAATTACTTCCTCTATTACTTCTTTTGCCTCTTCATTCTCAATTTCT
This sequence comes from Chlorogloeopsis sp. ULAP02, assembly GCF_038404745.2. Classification (NCBI taxonomy): domain Bacteria; kingdom Bacillati; phylum Cyanobacteriota; class Cyanophyceae; order Nostocales; family Chlorogloeopsidaceae; genus Chlorogloeopsis; species Chlorogloeopsis sp. ULAP02. The sequence continues at coordinate 81,672 of NZ_JAYKTT020000069.1, forward strand.
AGACCTTCCTGTAAATTTTTGAGCAAAATTATTTTACTCTCAGGGATTTTTAATTCTTCCTCGTCTACTAATACACTCACTCCCGCAGCAAAACCATCCAAAATTAATTCATCTGCTAAACATTCATAAGCAGTATTAAACAGCGTCCCAACTCCTTCATCTTCCGCAAGAGATATAAGTTTATCAACTATTTCTAACAATTCGTCATCTGAATATTCTTCAAAAATCTCGAATCCCCAAAGGATATCTACCAAAAAATCTGCATCTACCTTTTCTAAAGAAGAATCAGCAACTGCTGTGACAACTGCGATCGCTGCCACTGCTTCTTCCGGAGTCAGTGATTCCTCTAAAACCTCTTCTGAGTTAAATATTCTGTCGTACTTACTCATGAATTTCTCTCCCTCACTTGTTGCAGTAATTGAAAATATTTAGTGCCATTGGGTAGTGTACCAATGGCGGCAGTCATTATTCCTCAATCTTGAAACTCAACTAAATAAATAATTGATGACTATATAAAGGGTGACTTTATAATCTTTGCTTAACTATAGACTTTAATAAATTAAGTGTTTGAGATGAATGTTGACATCAATCATCGTATTGATTTAAGAAGATTTGTTATCTCTAGTACTTGTACTTAAAACTCTCTGTATAAAAATTACTATTATTTGAAATATACATTTAATAAAATAGTAGAAAAATATACATATTTTATGATTTTGTGGTGGCGTAGTATACTAGTAATATTAAATTTTTTGTGTATTAATAATGAGTAATAACCCTTAAATACAATGAAAATGGCTGTTTAGATTGGCAGAGTGTACTATGAAAACACTGGCAGTAAATTGAGACTACGAGTGATTTATTTACAAACCTATACTTAATTAAATAATATATTGTATGTATCTGTAAACACAAGCACATTCAAATGACGTCTATTGTAGACATTGCCAATTTGGAAACGAATACACCAGATAGACCCCCAGTGGTTCTTACGTCCGAATTACGAAAAGTATACAGTACGGGTTTGTTTTTAAATCAAAAAGTCGCATCTCTCAAAAGCTGTTCTTTAGTAGTTTACAAGGGAGAGACCTTTGGATTGCTTGGACAGAATGGTGCTGGGAAGACCACATTGTTAAAATTATTACTAGGGGTGATTCGTCCTTCTTCTGGTCGAGGATTGTTGTTAGGCAAACCATTGGGCGATCGCGCTGTCAAGCAACGAATTGGTTATTTACCAGAAAATCCCTACTTTTATGACTATTTAACTGGTTGGGAATTTTTACAGCTAGCGGCTGGGCTATTCCAAATTCCAAAAAGCCTGCAAAACCGACGGATTCCTGAACTGCTGGATTTAGTTGGCTTATCTCAAGCTGATGCTCGCAAAAAGCAAATGCGTCGCTACTCTAAAGGTATGCTTCAGCGTGTAGGTATGGCACAAGCACTAATTAACGATCCAGAAGTAGTATTTTTGGATGAACCTATGTCTGGTTTAGATCCAGTCGGACGTTGCCAAATGCGAGAGATTATTCTGTCGCTCAAAGCTGCTGAAAAAACAATTTTTTTCAACAGTCATGTGCTTAGTGAGGTAGAACTAATTTGCGATCGCGTTGCCATTCTTGCCCAAGGTAAATTAATTTGCTCTGGTTCTCTTAATGAACTTCTTGGAACTTGTGACACCTATCAAGTTCAAGGACAAGGTGGCGACTGGGAAATTCTGCAAAAATGGCTTCCTAATATAAAATTTCAGCCAGATACTTCTTGGGAAGGTGAATTGCAAGGAGATATGTATGATTTTGTTGCCAGTCTTAATCTTATGGGTGGAAGAATTTTGGCAATGAAATTGTTTCGTCCTTCTCTAGAAGAGTTTTTTATCCAACAAATTCAAAAACAAAAAACTTTAGTTCATTAAACTTTAACATGTATATCTTTATCGATGCTTGCATAAACTTTTGCAGTAAGTTCACAAAATTACAAGCACATAGTGTTCCCGTGTTGCATAAGTGTTGCATGAGTGTTGCACATCAACGCTAACAAAAACTTGTATTAGCTACTCATTTTTACTTTAACTTAGAAATGAAAGCTATTAAGGTCAAGCAGTTTTTCATCACAGATGAAAATTCAGTAAATATTCGTATTGCTACTTCTTGAACTTTTGATGTAGACAGGTACAGATAAATGTTATGATTGGCACAAATATTTTTTGATTTTACTGTATTCACAGGAGACTTATTTAAACGAACTTCACTAAAAATTCAATTCCAATATATAATTATTATCCTGAGAAACACGGTTTTTTCGGAAAATAAGATTATTGAGGAACTCAAGTACTTAAGTATAGTCAATATATTGATTGATTAGACAACACTTTAGTTCATGGTTGTAGTGTGAGGACTGTATGCTCAACGCTTGTTTGCTTAAAATTATCAGCCAGCCGGTTTTAGGTCTGGTATTGTTAACAGCTTTCTCCGTAGTTTTTCCTAAGGCTAGTTTTGCTCAACAAGTACAACCCATAGCTCCATCTTCACAACCGATATTTCGACCTACACAACCAACAACTACGCCTTCACAACCGATATTCCAACCTTCACAACCTGTACAACCTGTAGTTCCGCCCTCACAACCTGTAATTCCAAGCTCACAACCTGTAGCTCCAGCTCCACAATCTATTCCCTCACCTACGTCTACACAAATAGACACCAACTATACATTAGGTGGCGGCGATCGCATTCGCGTCAATGTATTTGAAGTTCCTGAATATACAGGCGAATATACAGTTCCTCCTGGTGGAGCAATTAACCTACCGTTGATTGGTAGCGTGCCAGTTGAAGGACTAACACCAGAACAAGCCGCTGACGATATTTCGCAAAGATATTCTCGCTTTCTCAAGCGTCCTTTGATTTCAGTCAATCTACTCTCACCTCGTCCCATCAATGTCAACGTCACAGGAGAGGTGACACGTCCAGGAGCTTATGCCCTCAGTTTACAAGGAGGTGCGGGTGATAATCCTGGGGTGCAGTATCCAACTCTATTGGCTGCGCTGACAACAGCTCAGGGAGTTACTCAAGCAGCAGATGTAACTAGAGTACAATTACGACGGAAGCTTGGACGCGGGCCAGAGCAAATAGTCAGTCTCGATTTGCGAGATTACTTACAATCAGGCAGGTTGCCACAGGATGTAACATTAAGGGACGGCGACACCATTTTTGTACCAACAGCAACTACTTTAAATTTAGCAGAAGCCCGTAATTTATCTGCTGCTAGCTTTGCAGCCGATCCCACCAGGCCTCGTTCAGTAGCAGTAGTTGGTCAAGTTTACCGTCCAGGTACCTATCTTGTCACCCAAGGAGCTGGAGATAATGGCGGGGCTACTGATACTGCTGGTGGCACAGTCGGTGCAACTGTTGCCTCTGGGCAGCCAACTCTGTCAAGAGCACTTCAACTAGCTGGAGGAATTAGGCCAGAAGCTAACATCCGTAATATTGTAGTCCGTCGCCCAACAAGAACTGGTACAGAACAAACGATTAATGTTGATCTGTGGAAACTATTGCGAGAGGGTGACATTAATCAAGACATAATCGTACAAGATGGAGATACAGTAGTTATTCCCACTGCTACTGCCACCGCACTAAATGCAGCAGAATCTCAAGAAATAGCTCAAACTACTTTATCTCCAGCAACAATTACTGTTGGTGTAGTCGGGGAAGTTAAAACTCCAGGCAGATTACAACTTCTGCCTAATAGTACTTTGAATCAAGCTGTGCTGGCGGCTGGTGGATTTAATGATGCCAGAGCAAGTAGTTCTGCTGTAGATTTAATCCGTCTCAATCCGAATGGTTCTGTTACCAAACGTAAAGTAAAAATGGATTTTTCTGCTGACATTAACGACAAAACCAATCCCATCCTCCGCAATAATGATGTTGTAGTAGTTTACCGCTCTGGAGCAGCTAAAACTGGTGATTCTATAGGTACTATCTTTAATCCTATAGGTACAGTCTTAGGTATTATTAGAACCATATTCACCGGATTTTAGGTGGATCTGTAACTGGGGGCGCTTTTCAAACACATAGTCCCCAGACTTGTGATGGAAACAAAAGTTGTGAATAATCAGTTATTAGTTATTAGTTGTTAATAACTAATTAACTAATGACTAATATAAAATTTCAACTGAATAGATATCGGCGTCAGGTGTATTGGCTGCAAGGAATATTATGCAGTCTTACCGTTGCTTGTGGTTGGAGTGTGGGAATGCCTTCTACTCTGGCGGCAGAAACAGTTACTATTCTGTTAGGGCCATTTCAGCAGTCTGTTGCGATCGCCGATTTAGAAAAATTTGCCAAAACTGGGAAACTGCCAGACAATCTGCAATTATTTTCATCGATATTAACGCCCCAAGTTCGAGAATTGCTGACAAGGCGTTTGCAAGTAGATCCAGCTTTTGCAGATCAATTCTTTGACGAATTGAACCGCAACCCAGCAGGCAAACAATTTGTATCATCATTAACAGCAGCAATACCAGGCAGTAGCATTGAGAGCCTGCAAGTAGCGATGAATATAGCGCTAAGGCAAGCTAATGGTTTGAGTCCGTTAGGTTTCTTGCGGGCATATCCAGAAGAAAATATTACCGTAGATGCTTCCCAAGTTGTGTCTTTGGCAGTGGAATTTAATCCTAATTACTGGCAAAGTCAAGTTTTCGGAGCCTTGTTAGCACGGGAATCATCTATTGAAAATAGCAATCTCTTTCAAAAAAAATTAGATCCCGCAGCGATTGGCAAAGAAACAATTCAGCAGCAAACATTTATATTGCAGGATCGACAGCGAAATCGTAGCATACCTGTGGATATTTATTGGGGTGGCAGTAACACACGAGATCCATTAGTTGTCATATCTCCCGGATTTGGAGCGAACCGCAGATTTTTTAGTTATTTAGCACGTCATCTTGCTTCTCATGGCTTGAGTGTTGCTGCGATTGAACATCCAGATAGCAACGTTGCCGCTGTGGTAAGAGCTAACAATAAAGCGAGTTTAGCAAAATTATTACCAGCTTCTGAATTTGTGAATCGACCAAAAGATATTAGTTTTTTGCTGGATGAACTAGCGACGTTAAATATTAAACCAGGCTTGCTTCAAGGAAAACTAAATACAGAAAAAGTAACAGTGATTGGGCATTCTTTGGGGGGTTATACTGCTTTGGCTTTAGTGGGAGGAGAAGTTGACTTGCCACAGTTACGGCAATTCTGTCAAAATTCTTTAACTATTGGTGAAGCTCCTGGTGACTGGTTGCAATGTGCAGCAGCTTCCTTGCCAGGAAAAAAACTACGGCTTAAAGATGAAAGAGTAAACAACGCGATCGCACTTAATCCTCTGGTTGGCAACCTGTTTGGAAAAAACGGATTAACTCAAGTTAGTAAGCCTGTTTTAATTTTAACTGGAACCGAAGATGCTCTTACCCCAGCCTTAAAGCATCAAATAGCACCTTTTAGCCAATTGCAGGGTGAAAAGTATTTGTTAAGTGCGATCGGTGGTACTCATTTGAGTATTAGTGATCCAAGATATCTGGGAAGTAATGCTAATACCATTGTTAGAGAAAGGCGAGGGGAGGAAACTAAAGCTTTACGCCAGCTATTGCAAGGTGTGAGTTTAGCTTTTGTCAAACAACTAACACCAGAAGCAAAAACTTACCAACAATTTCTTACATCAGCTTATGCTCAATCCCTATCTACATCTCAACTGCCGTTAAGTCTTGTCTCTGAGTTACCAGCCAATCTCAAATCTTGGTTGAAGTTAGTGGAGAGGTAAGTAATAAAGAACCAAAGCGGCTATAGTCTGGGATAGAATGCTCATGTCTGCTAATAGCCAATAATTCGTTCCTACTTTAGACGGGGACGGAGTTGTTTTGTTGAGAAACTTTAGTTTTCGGGAGAATGATTACTCCGGAAAACTTTCAGCAGGAATCAATGCTTTTTTATACGGATTTGTAGTAATACATAATCACCTATTTGTTTTTGAGTTTTAAGTATTGATAATATTTCAGATATTTTCAAATTCAATCTTGAGAATATTTAAAATGCCTGTAACTCTATAAATCTATATATTTAGGTACATTAGTTGATGGATACTTACGATAAACGTTGCCAGCTAGGTGCTTCTCGTCGTCGTCTTGAAGATGCTCAGGCTCTAGATAGTCAAAAGCGTTGGACAGGTGCTGTTTATCTTGGTGGTTATGCTATTGAATGCTCCTTAAAGTCTCTGATCTGCCATGAAGAGGGAAAAACTAACTTTAAAGACACTAGAATCTTCCAAAAGGGGCTGCAAGGAAGTAGCCTACATAATTTAACAACATTATTGACTGCTTTACCTGTTGTACAACGTACCATACATTTAGATCGCACTGGTAAATATAGAGAAGCATGGAATTTAATTTCATCTGTCTGGCGTAATGATGACTTGCGATATTCAGACAAATTGGGTGATGAAGAAATGAGCAAAAAGTTCATCAAAGCAGTACAAATATTACATCGATTTCTGCTAGACAAACAAGGTGAAATATCATGACACAATCAGCAAGTTTAACACCTCTAGCTATTCAAAATTATTTAACTAATAATTTAATCTCCGAAGACCAAAAAGTACGGGTGAGTGTCAAACGCACTTCGCTAGGGTGGTTAACAATTAGAATTATCACCAGCAGTTTTGAGGATAAAACATTAGTTGAACGTGAAGAAAAAATAGACAATTTACTAAGTAGTCTCAGCCCTGGGTTAAATCTTGGTCAATATCCAATTGCTGGCTATGAATTATTGACACCAGAGGAAGCTAATTTTACACCTGTTCGATATATTCAATTACCTCTGTGGTCAGATATTTTAATGGCTCCGGAACCTGATGACCCAATAGAAATGGATGAAGATAGTCCTAAAAAACCTTTGGTTATCACTTTTTATTCTTTCAAAGGAGGTGTTGGTCGTTCTACAGCATTAGGTTTAGTAGCAGGTATATTGGCAACTCGGAATCGCCGAGTAGTAATGGTAGATTTTGACCTAGAGGCTCCTGGAATTTCAATTATGTTTCAACCAGATATTGAAAAGACTAGTGGAGAACATTATGGAGTGCTAGATTATCTACACCAACGCTACCTGACTCCAGAAGAAGATATTCCAAATATTGGTAATTGTATAAGGCAGATTAATCTACAAAGTCGCGGCGAACTTTTTTTAGTTCCTGTAGGAGAGTATGACGAAAATTATATTCATCGTTTAGCCGATCTGGATATGCGGTCTTTCTATCGCCGTGGAATTAATCCAGTCGAGCAGTTGATGGAAGATATAAAAGCTCAATTAGATCCGGATGTGATTTTAGTTGATGCGCGTCCTGGATTTACTGATATAGGAGCAATTGCGCTTTTTGACTTAGCTGATACTGCTTTCATTTGTTTCTCGCCAACCGAGCAAAGTTTGGAAGGACTGAGTTGGGTTGTACAAACTGCTCGTAAACAACGAGATTATCAGGGCAAACCTGATCTACGATTTCTAGTAACACCCATACCACCAGTAGCAACTGAACAGCAGAAAATTTGGAGGGATAAAGTTGAAAATTGGATCGAAGACAATTGGGATGTGCCAATAGGAACAACTGTTGAAGAACTTTACTATGAAGTCTTATATAATCCCAATATCTCAACTTTATCTAGTCTAGTTAATGATATACCTAAAAGCTTACTAGATGCTTACCTACCTCTTGCCGATACGATTGATGCCAGTTTGCCAGATATTAAACAAAATATAGTAACCAAAACTAATGATGGCCGAAGAAATATATTGAATGAGTTAATATTTGAGTCGGCGACAGCACAGGAACTAGAACCAGATAATATTCCACATATATTTCAACGGACAGAAGATTTTCCTAAATTCTTAAATAATAGAACTTGGCTAATTCGTGGTGCTAAGGGAACAGGTAAAAGCCTTCTATTTCGATTGTTTGTAGAAAAGTCAGATGCAGCTAAGGAATTAGCTCAATATGATATCAATTTAAATAATGTTAATTTTATTCCAGGGCATGGTCAGCCCAGAGTATCTGGAACTATTCTCGACAGTGGTGATTTGGCTAGCTATGAACAGCAAGTAGGCGAGAATGAGTGGCAATTCTTTTGGCTTAATTATAGTCTTTTACAAGTGTGTAACAGTAAATCTGAGTTACGCACTCTTTCAGATTTAGATCGGAAGTTAGTAGCATTAAGCGCTCAAGAAAACCCCTCTCATGCTGAGATTGTTTCATGGTTAGTAGAACGCTCGAAATCTCCCCAGACACGACCGCAAGCATCTGACGAATTACGTGCAATTGACCGATGGTTACAGCAGCATAATCAAGTTTTGTGGTTGCTTTACGACGAGCTAGATGCTGGTTTTGGTTCTAGTCAAAAAGATTATGAGCGACGCCGACGCGCACTTGAAGCTTTGCTTGCCTGGTGGTTGGAAAGCGGAACAAGTTTAAAACACATTATCCCTAAGATATTTTTACGCGAAGATATATGGAACCAACTCAACTTTACCAATACAGGACATTACAGTGGACGATCGCTCCAGCTACGTTGGGAAGAAGCTGATCTCTGGCGACTTGTACTTCGCCAAGCCCTCAAAAGTTCTGAATCTCTGAGTAAATCTTTAGAGCAAAAGTTGGGAGTGACTGTTGAAAGACTTAATTTAATTGGACTTGAGCAATTGCGTCAGAGCCTGTATCCTCTATGGGGTGAACGGATGGGACGTACAAAAAAAGCCTATACTTACAATTGGGTTCGCAACCGTATAGCTGACAGTCAGGAAAACTGTTTCCCACGCAGTTTGATCTTGCTTCTACAAGAGGCAGTTAAACTTGAGAAAGAATTTCCCACAGAATACAGTTCTGAGATTACTTTGCGTCCAAAAGCTTTAATCGATGCTCTCCCTTATGTTTCTCAACAACGTGTAGCTGAAGTACGTAATGAATACCCCGAATTAGACCAATTGCTACAGAGACTTCAGGGAGAACGTTCTCCTATTGATGAGAATCGCCTAGCAGAAATATGGAAGGTTGAGAATGGTCAATTGGCTCTTCGTATCAAGGATATGGTGGAAGCGGGTATTCTCACAGAACGTTCTCGTCCTAAAGATCCTCCTCCTAGAGTTTATGGTGTTGTTGAATTATATCTATATGGACTAGGTATGGTTCGTAAGGGACAGCGATAGGGAAACATTTGCTTTCTTGATAGTGCTAGCAAATTAATGATTTTATTTACTACTTTCCAGCGTCTATCAACCCATAACATCTTGCAGTCTTGCCACCATCTCCGCCTGTGCCGAAACAGTTCTTGCTCATGGCGGGTATTGGCGATCGCATTTGCTCCAAGAGTAGGGCGAACTGTTAATTTAACGCGCATGAGATTACAACAAACGTGCAGTAGCTTCACCCAATTTTTGAGGGCAATTATCTGCGATCGCTTCGCCATGAGCAACACAAATAACACGCAAATCAAACCTTAGAGTACCCGAAGGGCAGACGGCAGGGGCAAAAGGAAAAAGATTATTCTTGTCTGCTATTTAGGGAAGGAAATTTTAATTTTAATTATGTCTATCTACTCAGATAAATTTTTCAATTTTGATTTTTATTGCCAATGTATATAAAGTATTAAGTTGTTTTTAACTATAAAAATATACTTAACAAGTAGAGCAAAAATTAACTACTTTATTTTATATTTTTAATTTATTTACATTATTAAGCATCAAGAAAAATCAAATTCCCTACTTTTTGAGAGAAGTCGGGAATCTGCTGGCATCTGCGTCTTGAATTGCTATATTGCTATAGTGGAGAAAAATATAAATAAGTAACTTTCAAAATATTATGAAACTTCCTGATGGGCCAAGAATATCCCCAGTATTACAGCTAATTTTAACACTGTTTCGCCCCTTAGAAACTCTAGAAGAGTATCAAAAGCGCTATGGCGACATTTTTCGCTCAAACTTAATTGGTCTTGGTCAATTTGTAGTCTTGAGTAATCCACAAGCAATTCAAGAGATTATGACTGCCGATCCGAAAGTGTTTGAGTCTGGATCTGCTAACCAACTATTGCATCCTTTGGTAGGAGATAATTCGCTGCTGTTGCTAGATCGCGATCGCCATCAAAGTCAGCGGCGGTTGTTGAATCCTGCTTTTCATGGAGAAAGAATGCGGGCTTATGGCAAATTGATTTGCGATATCACCGAGCAAGTCACAAGCGATTGGACTGTTGGCAAATCTTTCGTTGCTCGTCCTATCATGCAAAAAATTTCACTGCGAGTGATCCTCCGGGCGGTTTTTGGTATTGATGAGGGAGAGCGTTTTGAGGAAATCCAACACATTCTCAGTGAAATGTTGGATACTTTCGATTCGCCTTTAAAATCTAGCTTCCTATTTGTAAAGGCACTGCAAAAAGATTTGGCTGCGTGGAGTCCGTGGGGAAAGTTTGTGCGCAAGCGGGAGCAAGTTGACAAACTCATTTACGCTGAGATTCAGGAACGGCGGCAACAGCCTCACTTGAATGGTGAAGATATCCTCAGTTTAATGATGTCAGCTCGTGATGAAGCTGGACAGCCAATGACGGAGCGAGAACTACGGGATGAGTTGGTGACTTTGCTGTTTGCGGGACATGAAACGACCGCTTCTACCTTAGCATGGGCATTATATTGGATTCACAAGCTACCGACCGTTCGTGAAAAACTTCTTCAGGAACTAGAAAGTGTTGGTGAGAGTAAAGATTTTAGTGAAATTACTCGCCTGCCCTATCTGACAGCAGTATGCCAAGAAACTCTGCGGATTTATCCCATTGCTTTGTTTACCTTCTCTCGGATTTTGCAAGCACCATTTCAGGTAATGGGTTATGACTTTGAACCTGGTACAAGATTTTCTCCTTGTATTTATTTAACCCACCACCGGGAGGATATATACCCAGAGCCGAAGCAGTTTAAACCGGAGCGCTTTTTAGAACGGCAATTTTCACCCTATGAATATTTGCCCTTTGGAGGTGGTAACCGTCGCTGTCTGGGTATGGCTTTTGCCATGTATGAAATGAAGCTTGTATTGGCAACAATTTTGTTACGTTGGCAGCTATCTTTAGCAGATAACCTTCCTGTACGCCCGGTTCGCCGTGGTGTTACTACCACACCTGCTGGTGGTGTACGGATGATAGTTACGGGAAAGGTTTCACAATACCCTAGAGTGAGAAGTGAAGCGATCGCACATTAATTAAATAGGGGATAGGTGTAGAGAAAAATCTTTACCCTAAACCCAAGGGAGCGTAGCGACGATCATAAAGATGGCAAAAAATCAAACCATAATTGTGACTGGTGGCGCACAAGGCATCGGCAAATGTATTAGCTTAAGTTTGCTTGAGTGCGGTTACCAGGTTGCGATCGCCGACATTGATCGCGAAGCTGGAGAGGAATGCCTGCAAGAGTTCAAAAATTTTGAAGCAGCTTTGTTATTTGTGGAAACCGATGTTTCTCAAGAAAATTCTGTCAGAAAATGTATAGAAACCATTGTAAATAGGTTTCAACGCATTGATGGACTGATTAACAATGCTGGTATTGCTCAACCAGACAACGGCCTGGTTGAAGATTTATCATTAGAAAACTGGCATAAAGTCATACAAACCAACTTGACTGGCTGTTTTTTGATGTCTAAGTATGCCATTCCATACTTGCGTCAATCAAAAGGAGCGATCGTGAATATAGCTTCGACTCGTGCCTTACAGTCAGAGAAAAATACAGAAGCTTATTCTGCTTCCAAAGGAGGCATTGTTGCTTTAACTCACGCTTTAGCTATGAGTCTGGGATCAGATATTCGAGTCAATTGTATCAGTCCCGGATGGATTGAGGTGAGTGAATGGCAAAAGTCTAGATTAAGAACAAAGCCTCAGTTAAGAGAAATCGATCATCACCAGCATCCGGTAGGAAGAGTTGGCAAGCCAGAGGATGTTGCTTCTATGGTTAAGTATTTAATTTCTGATGCCGCAGGATTTATTACTGGGCAAAATTTTGTAATTGATGGTGGGATGACTAGAAAAATGATTTATGAAGAATAGCAGGCGAGATTTAACTGAAATATTAGAAAATGTAAATGCTAACATCCTTGTTAAAACTTCAGTCCGATCGCGCCACTACTGGTAATAAAACTTGGGAAAGGGAAGCACCCCCAGAACTCACTGTCAATGTAATTGTTTGTGCATCGATCCCAAATGCTGAATTATTACCATGATTCATGGCATAGGCAGGGAAACAGGCAGCGCTTAGACTTAGGCGTAAGGCATTACCTTGAGGAATTCGCGCACAAGTCGCCTGCAATTGAATTTTTCTAGTCACCCGATTCATACCATCCCGACAACGCAGATAACCTTGCGTCAAATTGTAAACTCTGCCGTTGGGATATACTTGCGAGATGACAGCACATAAATCAAAGCTTGGTTTATCAGCCCCACACAAAACTGCTACTACTACATCACCTGCTAAATGCAAGTCTGATTCTAGAGGTTCGCTAGTATAGGTTAAAACATCTGTACGGCTATCAATATGCGATCGCTCAAATACACCCGCAGGTATTGCCGCATGACCGCCAACAGAAGGAACTGGTCGCCAAGGATCGTGAACTAACACATCATCAACACTATTTTCCGGACAAGTTGTGGTTAAAACGCCTTCATCTTCCCGCACACTCACAAGTCCATAGCTTGACAAAAAATAGGATTTGTGGTCAAATTCAGGAAAAGTGGGAAATCCTTGCCAGTTGTTACTTCCCATTTCAAATAACCAAACAGGCATTTGTTCTGACAAACCTGTGTTTATACCTTTGAGAAATTGGTCAAACCAGCATATTTGCATTCTATCTACAGGACTAATGGCATTAGCTCCAAAATCAGCTTCACCAACTTTACGCCCCCAAGGCAAGTGACACCAAGGGCCTATTAAAAGTTGTTGGCGATATTGACTCCGTGCTGCCATCTCTTGATATAAATTTAGAGTGCCGCGTAAGTAATTATCAAACCATCCGCCAATGTGGAACATTGGTAAATCTACATCTTGCAAATGTGTTTTAGGTGAAAGTTTCTGCCAATATTCATCAGGCTGGGAATGATTTAACCACTCGTAATAAAACGAATCAGGAGCAAAGTTTTTCAGGATTTCTGGTTGTGTCGGGATGGGATCGTGCAAAGGCAAATTTCGAGAAGCGGCATATAAGGCTTGATAAGTTTTTTCATCTCTGTTCAACCGGGCGGTTTCTGTAGCTAATTGAATTGCCCAACCAAGATTACTTTGCAAACAAAAGGCTCCTCCTTCATAAGCCCAATCTGCATATAAATCGTAGCCAATCATCGCCGGACAAATTGTTTTGAGGGCTGGTGGTTTGGCAATTGCGGCATATAGTTGAGTCATGCCTTGATAAGAAAAGCCATACATCCCGACAGTGCCATTACTGCCAGGTAAATTGGCTGCCCAATTGATTGTGTCTTCACCATCAGTAATTTCGTGGGCAAATAGTTGGAACTCTCCTCCAGAAGTACCGCGCCCGCGTACATCTTGAATCACGACAATATAACCGTGAGCAGCGTACCAAGTTGGGTGAGCATAGACAACAGTAGAAGCGATCGCTCTGCCATAGGGTTGCCGCATCAACAATACGGGAAATTTTTCATCGGCATCAGGGCGATAAATATCTGCATCCAGGCGCACTCCGTCGCGAGTGTACATGGACGTGGTTTGTTTGGGAAGGATTTTTAGCATGGGTATGATGGATTATTAATTCGACCACAGATGGACACAGATGGACACAGATGAATTAAATAGAATTACGCAGAAGGTTATTGGCTGTGCGTATACAGTAAGTAATGTTTTGGGTGCTGGATTTTTAGAAAAAGTGTATGAAAATGCTTTGGCTCATGAATTACGAAAGGCAGGTTTCCAGGTAAAACAACAATACAAAATACAAGTACGATATGATGGCATTGTGGTGGGAGAATATTTTGTTGACTTGCTGGTAGAAGAATGCGTACTGGTGGAACTTAAAGCGGTTAGAGCTTTGGACGATGGTAATTTTGCTCAGTGTTTGAGCTACCTAAAAGCCTCTCAGCTGAGAGTATGTCTGCTCATGAACTTCGGCAGTCCTAAAGTAGAAATTAAGAGGATTATGCGATAAATTAAATCATATATATACTACAGATATACCGAGCAAACTACAAATATATCTGTGTTTATCTGTGTCCATCTGTGGTCGATAATTATTTCCTCTTAATCTATCTGTAGTTGTCAACATCTTTAACATGGCATCAAGGCATCTAACCTACCAAGCACCGCCATATCTTCTGCATCTAATTCTACAGGTGTGCCACTACGAATTAACTCAGCAAAATCTTCATTGGGAACCATAATAGTCAAAGTATACAAACGTCCCGATCCAGTATTTTCAATTACATGAGTACCTGTGGCAGGAACTAATAAGCTATCTCCCGCTTTTATCGGCATACTTTTGCCATCACAGCTTGCTCTGCCTTCTCCTTTAAGGACAAAAAACATTTCTACCGCTAATTGATGGCGGTTTGGAGGTGTTTTGCCACCAACATCAAAAATTTCTACACAACACGTTAAAGAAGTATTAGCAATTGCCGGATCGAACACTATCGCCAAGCGATTTGTATCGTGGGGGCTGATGCGATATGTTTGGTAATCTTTAGGAGATTTGACAACAGGAATAACACAAGAATTTATCATATGTTTTTAGTCATTGGTTATTAGTCATTGGTCATTGGTTATTAGTTATTAGTCACTAGTCATTAACCACTAACTACTATCTACTAACCATTAGCCATTAATTGCTTTTAAAATAGCTTCCGAATTTGTAACAAAACCAAAACACTGCTTGACGTTATATAACGTTGCTAACCAACAATATTCAGGAGAAGTTGTGGCAGTACAATCTTGAACTAGTATGCAGTCGTATCCTAAAAAGTTCGCATCTTGTAAAGTAGCCATGACACATTGATCGGCATTGACGCCAGCAAAAAATAGTGTCGTTCTACCCATGTTCCGCAGGATACTATCTAAGGGAGTATCCCAAAAGCCACTCATCCGGTATTTATCGACGCGAATATCCTCTGGTAGTTGTTTGAGTTCGTCTACTACTGCTGCTGCCCAACTACCAGCCATTAGTACCTTAGCACCATTACTAGGCAGCGGATCGCCCAATCCTACGCCTTCGCCTGTGGGGTTGTAGACGTGACGCAAGCCTGCACTAATATTGAGTAAGTCAGGGCGATTACCCCAATTTAACCAAATTACGGGAACACCAGCTACCCGCAGTTCTGGTAGTAAGTTTTGTAAAGGTTTTATCGGTTGACGTGCTGGGGTAACATCTACACCGATATGCGCCAACCAGCCATCGGGGTGACAGAAGTCGTTTTGCATATCGATGACGAGAATGGCAGTTTTTGCTAAATCTAGGCGCAGGGATTTGGTTTCTGTTGATAAGATAACGGGTTGTGGGTTTAAGGGAGGACGAGTAATATCTGCGATCGCCTGATTTACTGCCCAAGCGTTTGGTGGAACTCCTAATTGCCAAAGAGGTAGATTCATAAGTTGCAACGCTCAACACCATGTTTTACTTTTTAGCGTGAATTCCTTCTGTCGCGTGTCATTACTTAATTAAGGTTAAAATTGTGAGCTTTACAATTAAGAATGTTTTAATTCCTGTTGAAGATAGTTACGCCACTTTTGATGTACAAGTTGTGGACGGAACTATTTGTGCTATTGCACCGGATCTGGATGTCATGGGCAGCGAGATTAACGGTGAAAATAAACTACTACTGCCCGGATTTTTCAACGCCCATACCCACTCATCGGAAATGTGGCAACGGGGGATAATGTCAATGTTGCCCCTGGAATTATGGCTGGCAGAACTTTACGATTTTGCACCTCTAGATCTAGAGAAAGTATACTTAAGTGCTTTGGGAACAGCAGTAGAAACTCTACTTTCTGGCGGCACAAGCGTCGTAGATCATTTGGTGTTGATTCCCGGCAAAGAGTTAGAAACAATCGCCACAGCTGTTCGTGCTTACCAAGAAGTAGGTATTCGTGCTTTTGTTGCACCCCTAATTCAAGACGAATCTTTAACTGCTGGCATTCCTGCGGGGGAAACTCAACAAAACCATGAGCCTTATTTTCGCCCGACTCAAGCCACGCTGGCAGTGATTGAAGAGGCGGTAAAGCAATTTCATTGTCCGGAGGAGGGTATTAGTATTTTAGTAGCTCCTACGGGGATTCAACTTTGTTCTGATGCTTTATTTGCGGGATGTATTGAGTTAAGCGAAAAGTATAATCTTTGCCGTCATTCTCACTTGTTGGAAACTAAAGCCCAAGAAAAGCTAGCTCAAGAAAAGTACGGTTGCACTGCTGTTACCCATCTCAAGCGCATCGGTTTTTTAGACTATCGCACCACCCTAGCCCATTGCGTTCACTTGAGCGATCGCGACATTACCATCCTCAGTGAAACTCAATCTACTGTAGTTCACAACCCCTTAAGTAACTTGCGTTTAGGCAGTGGCATTGCCCCAATTTTAAAATATCGTCAGGCTGGGATAAATGTGACTTTTGGCTGTGATGGAGCTTCTAGCAACGACTCTCAAGATTTACTAGAAGCAATCAAAATTGGTTCTATCTTACACAACGTCACCGACTTAGATTATCAGCACTGGATTACACCGCGACAGGCGGTAGAAATGGCGTCTTTAGGCGGTGCCAAAGGATTGAATATGGCTGATCAACTTGGTTGCCTCAGCGTTGGTAAAAAAGCCGATTTGGTAATGTACGATCTCACCAACTTATCATTGCTGCCGCGTACAGATCCAATTGGTTTACTAGTTTTAGGACGTCCTAGTAATGTAGTTGATAGTGCGTGGGTAAATGGTAAACAAATTGTTGCCGATGAGAAAGTGGCAACAATTGATGTTGATAATTTGCGGCAAGAATTATTTAATCACAGTCAATGGCATACTCAACGTCTATCTCCAACCGTTGCCCAAATTCAACCTCATTATCGTTTTGTGATGGGTTTGTGATTTAAAAAGCGATCGCATGATTGTAGTGTAGGCGATCGCTTGTCAATTCATCTTTAGCACAACGATGCGAATACTAAACTACAAAACTAGTCGCGATCGCCTAATTTATATGTAGATTGAGTGTCAGCATATTTACAAATTACCCAAAGATTCATAGAAAATATTGGCAAATATTGTCTTATGGAAAAATCTTATAAATCTCTTTACGATGTGCAACTCGTTGACAAATTAATGTTTGTGTTTCTTTGTCAACAGTAATACCTATTCTGTAATTGCCTACACGAATCTTATATTTATCATCGTAGCCCTTCATTTTTTGCAAATAGCCTAATTCAAATGGATTTTCTGACTCTAGTTCTTGAAATACAATTGGTTCTATCCGGGCTTGAACATCTTCTGGTAAATCTGCCAAATCTTTTAAAAACCTTTTAGTATATTCAGCTTTCCACATTCTTGTTTTTCAAATACTGGTAATATTTCCAAGCTTCATCTTTAGAGAGGCGCTCTTCATCTTTCGATTCTTCCATGAGCTTTACCAAGCCATAGTTTTCCAAGATTTCTTCAATTTTTTCAAAGTCAGCTATAGGAATTTGTACAGCGATAGGTTGCTGATTTTCATCCATGACGTAATTTTTGGTTATTTCTAGCATTTTTATGACATTTGATTGATTGTTTGCAAGTCCTATTTACTATTTTATCAGTGACAAGCCAAAGCTAAATTATTAAGTTCATCAGAACCACCAATAGACTTTGGTATCAAATGGTCTACTGTAAATCTTGTTGTGGCAATGCGTTCTGGAGAATGGCAATACTCGCACAGATAATTCGCTCGTCTTCGCACAATTTCTTTAGTAGCATCATCAATCGTCATTTTTGAGCTACTAGCATCGCATTTATATGGGTGAAAATCCTATCAAGTTCTCCAATTTCTTCAAGTTCGATAACTTCTTCTGGAGTTAGTAAATCAGCCTTTTTGCGTTCTAAAAGTTCTTCCATTCGTGCTTGCAGTTCATCGTTAAATTTGAACAGGTGAAAACTATCCAACTTTTCTATTTTGATACTTCCAAGTAAGGATGAAGGTCTAGCAACTACAGTCGTCATACTCAGCACGACACAATTTATAATATGTATTTTTATTGTAGTGCTTTAAGTCAAGCTATATATAGCGGTTCTCATTTGCGTAAAATACAAAAATCCTCACCTTGCCCTGTCATACACTTCTCTCTTTAAGATTGAGGTGAGATTCTCAGATCAGGCAAAGTTAAAGAAAGTGTGAGTTAATTTTTGCAAGCGGATGCATTAACAACGCAAGACGATGTATTGACAATACAAGTCGATGCATTAATATTGCAGGCTGATGCATTAATATCGCAGGTCGATGTTTTAATATTGCACGTTGATGCATTAACAATACAAGTTGATGCATTAACATTGCAGGCTGATGTATTAATATCGCAGGTCGATGTTTTAACAATATAAGCCGATGCAAGTACTTGCAACACGGCTAACACTAAACAATCCCACAACCAAACATGAAAATTTGACAGCGATTTTTGACGAGGTGGGTAATGCCAATTCCACCTTCACCAAGTTTTCTTTCGATAAAATAGCGATCGCCAAACAACGACTGTCCTGGATTCCACACCATAAGTAATAATCTTGAGATTGTGGTGTTTATTTTGGATAGTAACAGACAGTTGTTTAGCAACCAATAAATTAGCTTGAAAATAGGGTTGGGGGAACTCTTAACAGGGAGATGCTTAAACTTTCAGGCTCCTACAAACTGAATCAGAGCGATGTAGAGATTGCCAAAAGTCGAGAATTTGTTCTGCCACAAGCTTTGGGTGGAAGAAGTGGAAAAAATGACGTCCTTTTTGACATTCCCAAAGGCGATCGCCCTCCATTAAAAACGGCTGCCATCCTTGCAAAGCGTCGGGTTCTACAATGATATCGTCTCGGCTACCACAAACCATTAAAGGTACAGCAACTGGAGAGGGAGGTACACTTAAGCGCTTAAATAAAGAATGAGGCGAGAGCGAGCAATCTAAGTCTTGCTCCAAGAGCCTTTCGAGACGCTGAATAGTTTGCTCATTTTGATAGCCAAATAGGTTATATACCATTGTATTGAGAATCTTTTGCCGACTCAAATACGGGCAATGGCTATAGTAATGAGCTTGCCAGTCAGTGGCTGCATCGGCACCCACAGCTAATAAGGTTAAAGATTTAACTTGTTCTGGATATCGACGCGTATATAGTAGCCCTAATAATCCTCCCGTACTATGTCCAATCAGATGCACGGGTTGATTGCTTGATTGCAGATAATTATGCAACAGTTGAATCGCAACATCTAAGGAACTTGCTTCATCTTGAGTTTGAGTATATTCCCACCGGGCAATAGAGACATGATGTGATAATTCACATAATAGTGGTTGAGCAAAGCACAATAGACTAGAGCTCGTATTTAACCAAATGACATCTGGCTGTTGCGACATTATATTTTTCCTGCAAGTAATTAGAGTTGCAATTTTTAAGGCTACTAAAGGCTAATGGTTAACAGTTGAGTAGGGTGTGTTACGGCTATGCAAGAATTTGAGATTTTAAGAGCATGAGAATTAGCCGTAACGCACCGCATAATTGTGGTGCGTTACGCGTTGCTTTAACGCACCCTACGAATCATTAATATTAAAGGCTAATAGCTAACGATGATTATTTAATAACTCATCAATTAACAATTGGCAATTAACTATTAACTATTAACTACAAACCAAATTCTCTTTTCAATTGAGCCACCCAAGCTTTAATACGCTCGTCAGTTAAGTCAGATTGGTTATCTTCATCAAGAGCTAAACCGACAAATTTACCATTTCTCAATGCTTTGGATTCGTTAAAATCATAGCCATCTTTAGACCAATATCCAACTGTAGTGCCGCCAAGTTCGGTAATTTTCTCTTCCAAAATACCTATTGCATCCTGAAAGTTATCGGCATAGCCAACTTGGTCACCTGTTCCAAAATAGGCTACTTTTTTCCCACTAAAATCAATATTATCTAGCTCTGGGAAATAACCTTCCCAGTCGCTCTGTAGTTCGCCAATATTCCAGGTAGGACACCCAATAATTAGATATTGATAGTCTTCAAAGTCACTATCATCTACATCTATGATGTTATGCAATGTCACTACATTTTCGCCACCAAATTCTTTCTGAATTATCTCTGCTACAGATTCTGTTTTACCTGTAGTAGTTCCAAAAAATAGACCAATTTGTGACATATTTTTCTCCAATTGAATGTTTAATTATTCTTTGTAAAGACGTAGGATTCTACGCCTTCACATAACTAAATCAAGTTTGTAGCGAAGCACGCTCAGGCGATCGCACCAAACACAGCAAGACTAGTCAATAGCAAATAAGCAAAGATTGCTCCACCAATGCCACCAATCAAAAAGCCTTCAGTAAATTGACTCCATCCTTCCGTAGAATTGATAGCTTGTGGCACACTGGGAACTGTTGCAACCGTTGCTGCTGGTAGATTTTCCAACTGTCTTTCAAAGCTGTTAGTGCCGTAAATTGAAAAACCAATGGTGACGATGACAATTAAACTGCCTGTGGCGATTAAACCAACCAAGTTACCCACATCAGAATTGCGTAATGAGGCTAATGTAGCAAAAGGCCCAACTAACCAGTAACCATGAGCCATGCCAATTTCCAATCCTCGCGCCAGAGGAGATATACCAGGGCGGTAAATTGGCAAATATTTCAGAAACTTGAGTGTCAAATCAGAAGAGGTAACTGCACTTGCCTGATTACCCATTGGGCGATTTACTTGCGGTGGCTGAACCATGTCGCCATTTTTAAAATCAAATCCGGCTTCAATTGCACGGGCGCGTAGTGCGTGCCAAATGTGACCTAACAAGAAGAGGAGCGCTAAGACAAAATGGAAAGTGACTAACCAACCACGCACAGAAACTATGCCATCAGAAGTTGCGATCGCGTTAACCGGGCCATAAAAAACTTCCGGATAGACGGTGTTATTTTTTAACGCAAAGTATGCTGCCAAGAAGCCCATATATGCAACAGCACCAATGCTGTAAGACAGATATGCTTCCCCTGAGTAAATCAAAACTCGGCGCGCCCAGGCAAACGGTTTAGTCAAAATGTGGAAAATGCCACCGCCAATTAACATTAAACCAACCCAGATATGACCGCCGACAACATCTTCCAGGTTATCTACGGCTGCCATTCCCTCTGCTCCCCAAGCGCCAAATAGGTAGCCAAAGATGCGGAATGGGTTGAGCGTTGGATGATTAATTACTCTAACATCTCCACCACCAGCTACCCAAGGATCAAAAAGTCCACCCCAAAACATCGCCTTGGCAACCAGAAGCCAAGCACCCAAACCTAAAATTGTCAGGTGAATGCCCAAGATTGTTGTCATCTTGTCTTTGTCTTTCCAGTCATAGCCAAAAAAGCCAGCTAAGGTAGGATTATCTTCTAACACTTCTGGCCCCAACAGGGAGTGGTAAATACCACCTGCTGCCAGAATCACCGAGGGTATCAGATGCAAGACACTGATAACAAAGTAGGGATAGGTGCTAATAACTTGCCCACCAGCACCGACACCAAAACCGAGAGTTGCCAGATGAGGTAGTAAGATTAATCCTTGCTCATACATTGGCAGATTGGGATTGAAGCGCGATAGTTCAAACAGCGTCATTCCCCCAGCCCATAACAAAATCAATCCAGCATGGGCAACATGAGCGCCCAATAATTTACCTGATAGATTGGTGAGACGAAAGTTACCTGCCCACCAACCAACATCAGGTATTTGTTGCTTGTATGGGCTATCTGTGATTACTGCTGTCATTTTTGGTACTCCTTGAGAATAGTTTGCAGTTTTTCTGGTGTTGTACTTGAAGGAGTTTGCAAATTATTAGCATTAAAATTAATTTAGCTAATAGGTTGGGGAATTACTGCCTCTTGACTCACCCTACCTTTGCGAAAATCGAACCCACGCGCCCGTAAGGCGTGCCAAATATGACCTTGGAGAAAGAAGAAAGCTAACCAAAAGTGGGCATTAGCTAACCAAGTTCGGGAAGTTACAAGGTCATGATCGAGTGATGAAAAGTACGGCACGATATTCTGTCTCACCACCAGCGCTGGGCCATAAAAAACTTCAGGATAAACAGTGGTATTTACCGAGACGAAAAGGGTTGCGATAAAGCCCATCAGCGCCAAAGCACCCAGACTATAGGAGAGGTAAGCTTCTCCAGACCAAACAAATAGTGGATGTGTCCAAGCAAAAGGCTTTGTCAAAATGTGGAAAAATCCACCGAAAATCAACATCGCACCCACCCAAATGTGACCACCAACCACATCTTCGAGGTTGTCAACGCCAGCAATCCAGAATTTACCAATTCCGCCAAATAGATAGCCAAAGATGACCGCTGGGTTTAATGTCGGATTTGTAATTACTCGCACATCTTCAACATTTGGATCGTATAAACCACCGAAATACATAGCTTTGGCAACTAGCAAAAATGCACCGCAACCCAGTAAAACCAGGTGAATACCAAGAATTGTGGTCATTTTGCCTGTATCTTTCCAGTCGTAGCCAAAGAAAGGAAATCTGCCTTCTAGGGTTTCTGGAGCGCGTAGGGAGTGAAAGATGCCTCCAAAGCCCAAAAAGGCTGAGGAAATCAGATGCAAAGCTCCAATCACGAAATAGGGATAAGTATCGACAACTGCACCAGAAGCACCTACACCCCAACCTTCAGCAGCTAGGTGGGGTAGTAAAATTAAGCCTTGCTCGTACATCGGCTCTGCCGGATTAAAATGAGCTAGCTCAAATAAAGTCATCACTCCAGCCCAAAAAACGATCAAGCCAGCATGGGCAACATGAGCGCCTAGTAATTTACCCGATAAGTTAGTAAGCCTGGCATTGCCAGCCCACCAAGGCGAGTCGGCAAGGTCTTGTTCCACCGACAGCGGACTTGTAGAGATTGTCATTATACACCTGCCTAAATTAGTTGAGAATAATATTCAACAACTCTAGAAAAGAGCTTACACTAAAAACTAAATAATTGAAATATAATCTCATTAATTTCTTGAGAGAAAATGAAAAACCCCTTCTAGACAAAGCACAGAAGGGGTTGGTGGCTGGAGTTTTAAGTTACTTTACGAGGCAACTTCTGCCAAAAGTTCTTCAACACCTACAATTTCCGGATCACCAATAATTTCTTCTTTGGTGTGAAACGTGAAGTAGCGCTGATCTCCTTCTGCATTCCATGTCTGTTGCAGTAACGAATGCGGATATGTGCCGTGATGGAGTTGGGAAAGTATGGGCGGCCATTTTTGGCTAAGTTTGTTACATTCACCAACATAAAGTTTTAAATTACCGATGTGCGCGATCGCGTAAATGCCAGAAGTCATAATTGTTCATCAATAATCATTACTATCCGTTCGCTGATTTTGCAAGAGCGAAAGGTAATTATGTCTTGCACAGCTAGCTGCGAATCTAGCACATAAAGAAAATGAGGCAATTGCTATCTCTGCTAACTAGACGCTACCTAAATCCTTACGGATAAACTAATGATTTTGCCTGGTTCTGTTGAAAAGTATCAAAAACTAACTGATAGTGTTCCCAGAACTGTAAACGGTGCTTGAGGAAAAATTAGATAGCCGTTGGTGTCATAGTATCTGGTATTAAAGATGTTTTTGAAGTTGATTGCTGCTTGCCAATTATCGCGTCGATAGGCAATTGCCGCATCAGTTCTCACATAGGAAGGAATGGTGAAAGGATCGCTTTGGTTGGCAATGCGATCGCCGACATAAAATAATCCTGCACTCAATGCTAAACCTTGTGAACTTCCTTTTTGAAATTCGTAAGTCGTCCACAAACTTGCACCATTATAGGCTGCATTTTCTAATCTTGTACCTGTGGGAATGCTATTATCTTCGCTAACAAATGCATCGTTGAGATAGCCAGAAGCAATTATTTTCCAACCTGGTGTAATTTCTCCAACTATATCCAGTTCAATTCCTCGGCTTTTCACTTCTCCAACTGCAATTGAAAAATTATCGTCGTTGGGGTCTACGGTGGCTACGTTAGTTTTGGTAATATCGTAAGCAGCCAAAGTTGTAGAAAGCTTACCGTCAAATAATTCTGCTTTGACACCGATTTCATATTGTGTACCCCGTGTCGGCTCTAAGGGTTCGCCGTCGGCGGTAGCATTATTATTATTAGGTACAAAAGAAGTACTATAACTGGCATACAAAGAAATCGGTTTGATTGGCTGGTAAACTATGCCAACTCTTGGAGAAAAAGCCTCGTCATAGAACTTGGATGTTTCTGATGGGCTGTCATTGACAATATCAGGAATAAAGGTACTTTTGAAGTTGACAAAATCATATCTACCACCTAATAGTAATTTAAAATTTGGTGTTAATGCAATTTGGTCTTGCAAATAAACCCCGACAGTATCTGTTTGCGATTCATATTCTTCTACACTTTCAAAAAAATCCGGACGTGGAAAACCATAAACAGGGTTAAAAATATCTAAGGATGGAAAATTAGTTGTTTGCGATTGAGCATAGTTAAACGTATTTCTGCTCAAATCTATACCTAAAACTAACTGATGCTCGATAGAACCTGTTTTAAATTTACTAATTAAATCAGTTTGCAAAGTTAAATCTTTGCTGGGACGAGCGGGACTGATAACATAATCTCGTAGTAAAGAACGACCATCTGCTTCAAATTCATCACTAGGATTAACATATTCTGCATCTGGGGATAACGATTGATAGGTGAAATTACTTCTTAGTTGGAGATTCTGACTAAATTGGTGGTCTAGTAATAGATTTAAGCGATGTCCTTCATATTTGTATCTATCATTTTTATCTCCTAAATTCCGACTAATGGGTAAATCGAAGAGAAAATCTTGTGGTCGTAAACCACGGTCAAATGCTCTGTCGGTATTCACATATTCATATTCCACCCCTACCGTCGTCGCATCACCAAAATTAAATGTAAGAGCTGGAGTTATAGAAAATACTTCACTATCAATAAAATCGCGAAAACTTCCTGCACTTTCATAGGCAACATTCAAACGATATAACAAGCTTTTATCTGGTGTAAGTGGCCCGGAAATATCAATTGCCGGACGAAAATAATTATAACTACCTGCTGTAAACTCTGCTGCATAATAGGGATTAATCAAGGGTTTTTTAGTGACAAGATTAACAATACCACCTGGTTCAAATTGACCATATAAAACTGAAGCTGGCCCCTTGAGAACTTCTACTTGTTCAATATTACTACCATCAATAAAGAAGTTTTGAGTTTTTGTACCATTACGTAAAAGATTGTAGTCAGTAAAACCTCGGATGGTAAAGACATCATAAGAACCACTAAATTCTGTCCGAGGTGACACACCAGAAACGTTACGTACTGCATCAGAAATACGAGTAATTCTTTGTTCTTGGATTACCTCTTTTGGTACTATTTGAATAGATTGAGGAATATCCCGTAAAGGTGTATCTGTTCTCGTTGCGCTTGATGTTTCTGGTACAAGATAACTGTCTTGCTCGCCAGTGACGACTAATTCAATTGGTTCTTGCTCTTCTACATTTTCTGCTTGAGGGCTTTCGCTGGATTGAGGTTCACTTTCTGGTTGTGGTTGGGTTGCAGTTGTTGCAGATGTGACCTCAAAAATTAAACCTTCATCATCATCAAATAATTCCACTTTGGGTAAGGTTGTCTCACCAGCTATAGTTAATGTAATACTATTTACATCGCTATTTTTCACTTCTACAGCAGTAATTCCAGTCAGGGGTTTTTCCTGTCGAAATGTATTACTTTTTTCTAAACGCAATTGAGCATTTTTAATATCGATAATTACATTATTTCCTTCATTGCGGCTGACTGGTTGGAGTTTTTCTCCGTCTTGAGTTTCGAGAATTATATCAATTCTATTTTGGGTTTCTTGAATACGAATTCCTGTAATGATAATGTGAGATTGAGAAGGATTGGGTGATTGAACAAGCCATTCTTCAATAGTTTTTGCTGGTTGGGTAAATTCACTCTTATTCAATATTTTTGATGCAGAGTTATTTTGGGTAATCTCAGCTTTTACAGAAGTTGTAAATATGACTGAAAATGCACTCATAATCAAGCACAAGTATTGGAGTTTGTACTGCATAATTTCCTTTGTTATTTGCGTTTGTTGAAATAATTCTGATGGTGAGTAAAAGATTAACTTTGAATTAATTAATTAGTCTCCATGAAGTAATTTCACGTTTTCAACATCATGGTCTGGCAAAATATCTTCGATATTTCGCAGGAGAGGGATAGCATAACTAACCAAGCAAATCAACACGACAATGAAGGAAAATAGAGCAAATTGTAGTGCCATTCCACTGCCAGGCCGAGAACCAAAGATATTACTCAATACGGGTGTGAAAAAATTAGGTGATTGCATGGCAGGTTCAAAGACAAAATCTGATAAAGGCCCAGCAATCAAAAGTCCCAGAGGTGAAATGATTCCAGTAATAAAGGAACTAGCTGCAAATACTCTCCCCTGAAAAGACGGTGGTACTTTTGACATCCAAATAGCATCTTCGCAACTATTGGCAGTAGGTTTGAACAGTCCCGCAGCGAAAATAGCCACCATCCACATCCAAGGAGTACAAAGCAATCCCAACAACATTTCCAAACTAAAAATAATTGCTCTCCCCCATAACAAACCTCGAATTCGTCGTTTTGGCCCTCCCCAAACACCCAATCCAGTTGCACCAATTAACCCACCAAGTGTTAATGCCGAAGAAACATAACCTAGAACTTTTGTGTCGCTATTTGTTCGAGCTAAAATTACAGGTTCTAGTAATGCTGCATTGTCAAAGAAAATATAACTGACCGTGAAAATTTGCAATATTAACAAACTGGGGTGTTGAAGCAAATAGCAAAATCCAAAAGTCAATTCTTGCCAACTTTTATGTAATGAAATTGTTGCTGTTGTGCTTTCTGCGCTTTCTTTTTCTTCGAGTGTCGGTTGGGGAACAGGAACAATGATTAGTGAAGCGATCGCAATCATAAATGTGATTAAATCGAATATTAAAATACCCGATAAACCAATCAGGGGGTAGAGTACTCCAGCTAAAGCAGGAGCAAAAACACCAGAACCAAAATCTTTAATCGAACCCATTGCTCCAACTCGCACATAATCCTGTTTTTGAACCATTAATGCTGTTGATGCAGAAAAAGCTAATCCTTGAATATCACTAAATAATCCATTAATTGCTCCTATTAAAAAAAGATGCCAAATGGCTAAATGATTAGTTAATAGTAGAGTTATAATCAAAATTGTCGAACAACCTGCGATCGCATCTCCCAGCATCATTAAATATTTGCGATTTGCGCGATCAACCAATATACCAGCAAAAATAGAGGCGACTAAAACAGGTACTTCCCGAAAAAAGGCAAGCAAAGAAATAGCAGTTGCTTCTCCAGTATGTTGCCAAATCCAAATCAGCAAAGCAAAGTGACTAATCTGTGAGCCAATGAGGGATGCAACTTGACCAATCCAGATAATTATATAGTTGTGTAAGCGCTGACGCTGAGGTGAAATCACAATTCTTTTTTGATATATAGGACAGAAAAGAAAACAGAAACCGCATAAATTTAAAGGTGCAATTATTCTGTATCTTGCATTTCGTCGGTAACTAAATACTTAAATAAATCGTCGAGAATGCGATTTGCTCCACCAATATTGCGTTGAGCCACCCAAACCATATAGTTGACTGTATAAACTCGATTATTTTTGACAGCATCTAATTTTGACCATAATGGGTGTTGCTGGAGTTGTGAAAGAGTTGAATCTAGTTGCTTAGTTTCAGGTTTAGTATTAATTGTAAAAATTACATCTCCATCAATCAAATCGAGTCGTTCAATCGAAATATTTATCCCCCAGTTATCATTAGTTATTGTCGGTGCTAACGTTGTTTGTGCAGCAGGAAGTTTTAATCCTGCTTCTGTAATTACTGCACCCATAAACGAGTTACTTAGGTAAATACGGGCTGGATTTCCCGCACCATAATTAATTGTGGAAACAAGAGAAACTGTTTTCGTTTTGAGACGATGGTGCATTCGCTGCCGAAATTCTTTTATCCTTGCGTTATATACTTGCAAAATTGCTTCTGCTTCTTGAGTTGTATTTAAAGCCAGAGCATATAATCGCAAATCTTCTTTCCATTTTTTTTCGTTACCTGGAGCCAAAATTGTCGGTGCAATTTGGGTTAATTGTTTATAACTATCGCTACTATATTCCAGCCCAATAATTAAATCAGGATTCAAACGGGCAATTTCTTCAAGATTGGGTTGGCTATTATTACCAATACTAATAATTCCCTGAGTTATCTCTTCCGGTAGGGAAAGTTCACTAAAATCAGGAGCTGCAATTGGCTTGAAACCCAGCGCTAAAACTCCATCTAGAGGATTGGTATCGAGAACAATAATCCTTTGGGGATGGGGTGGAATGCAAGTTTTACCCACTGCATGTTGAATCGTGCGACAATTAGTGATGAGGGCTGGATTTAGGAAAGATTGACGACAAGCAGAGATAAGGGAAATTGCGATCGCAGCCATTAAATAGTAAATAATGTATTTGATTTTGCAAGTAGAGTAAAACATTTTGAAGGGGAATTTTGAGTTTATTTTTCTAATTCTCAGTTGACCTATTTCTCATATGAGCAATGCGTTCATTTGGTTTAAATAGAGAGCAGTTACTACACTTGATAGATGTTAGATGCATTAAATTTAGAAAACGACAGATATTATTAATGATTATTTCATTTATTAAGTCTAGTTTATGCAAGTTTACTCGATATATTAATTTGTAGAGAAGATTAGTTTCTTCAAAAAATTTAAACTATCTAATGGCTATTTTTAATATTTTTCATAAATTTGATTATTGCTGAATCAAATATTTAAATAAGTCATCAATAACTCCATTAGCTGCCAGAATATTGCGAGACCTCCATCTATTCTGATCGACAACATATGTATGTTTTTGCTTAACCACCTTTAATTGTTTCCATAAAGGACTTTTTTGAAGCTTTTTCAAGATTCTATTTGCATTTTCATCACCATTAGAAAATAGAAAGAGTGCATCTCCATCTATCCAATTAATCATCTCTTCGCTAATTCCAATTTGATATTCGTGTTCTGGTGCGATGTCTTGTTTTGGTGGACGACTCAGCCCAAAATCCTCTAAAATTGAGCCAGAAAAAGAATTTTTCAGATCAGAAGTAATTAATGAGGAGCCTTCTCCCCAAAGATAAGCAAGGGAAACTTGGAAATTTTCTAACTTATTTCCCATCGCTGTCTTAAATTTTTGAATTTGCTGCTTATAATCTGCCAATAAATTTTTTGCTACTTGAGCTTTATTTAATACTTCAGCTATTAATAGTAAATGTTTTTTCCAACTTCCCGCCTGATCAAATGGAATTAATATTGTTGGGGCAATCTGTGATAGGGTATCGTAGTTAGATGAGTAGTCAAAACCCAAAATCAAGTCAGGTTTAGCTAACATAATCTTTTCGATGCTCGGTTGCCCTTGAGTACCAATAGATTGCAATTTAGACGGAAATTTATCAATATCAATTTTTCCTTGCAAAAATACGGGAATTTCAATTCCAGAGGCTCTATAATCAAAAACCGCTCCCACTGGTTCGACACCAAGTGCGATCGCATTGGCTAGAACAACATCATCTAACACAACAACTCGTTGTGGATTCAGGGGAACACAGCTTTCTCCCATTGCATATTTAATGGTTTTACATTCAGAAGTAATAAATGAAGAAGAACTTACAGCAAGCTGAGAAAATTTATTATTACACCAATAGACGAATCCACAGGTAATGACTACTAACAAAAATAACTTCAGCCAGTGCTCTAAACTCCATAACCTTAATCTCACAACATTTCCTAGATAATTAATAAAATTCCTTCTCTAATTCATCTAACTTCTCTACAGCTAGGAATTCTAGCTATATGTGAGAATCTTTAGCAGAAAGTTTATAGCAAATTACAACTCTTTGGAAGATTCTTCGCTTCTTCCAAACGGAATTTTTCTTATTCGAGACGGAATTTCTAAACTACTTTGCGACGACTTGCAGCCAAATATGTACCGGGATTGGTACCAAACTTCTTGCGAAAAGCTGTATGGAAGGAAGTGGAACTAACATAACCAACAGCACGAGCAACTTCTTGAACACTCATTGTTTGTGCTTCGAGTAACTGTCTGGCTTGATGCATCCGATAATCGTGGAGATAACCAAAAACCGTTGTTCCAAACACTTGGCGAAATCCTCGCTTTAAAGTGCAGTCATTCATCCCTACTTTTCGGGCTAATTCTAACAGCGAAGGGGGGTGTTGGGCATTCTGAAGTAAAATATCTTTGGCTTGGTGAATGCGATCAATGTCATCCAATTGCAGCTTAACTGGCAATTTTGATTTTTGCGGTGCTGCTGTTACTAAATCGAGGTACAGTGCTAAAATTTCTAAAGATTTACTCTCTAAATAAAGCTGCTTTGTCAAACCTTGGTACGGACAATTGAGAATTTGCTCCAAGGCAAGTTGCATAGTCGGAGTCGTGTTTTGCAGCAATGAAAAAGGTACACTTTCGTCACCATTTAGCATTCGTTGCAAATCAAGCGGTAACAAATCAAAGCGATTCTCCTCAACAGAGGCTGTGCCAATGCCCACCAAAGCTTTGAAAAACTCCGGCTCAAGATGAATATCAACTTCCAATCGGCGCTCGCCAGCAATATCTAAACTTTCGCCAGCAGGCATAAACAGCCCAGCAACATAATGCTTTCCAGGAGTTACGTAAGAGTTATTACAAAACTTAAAAGTGGATGACAGATTAAAAACCCACTCCAAACAATCTTCTTGATATGATTGCCTATCTACTGTAATTACATCTTCATTAAAAATATAGTTATGAAGGGTTAAATGAATACCATTACGCAGTCCAATATTTCGTTTATAACCCTGAGCGAGTTGGGTAGGGCATGGCATAATTTCATCTGAATTGTCCGATAAGTCTGCGCTTTGCGTATGCTGCCAACTTTCTTCCCAAAGCTCGCTCCAATTTGCAGATGAAAGGATAATAGTCATTCTTTAAAGTTATTTTGATTAAATTTGGATTTGAGATTTTAAACTAGTTGGAATAGATGAAAAATTATATCATTAAATGATTTAAAAATTAAGTGCAACCAATTATAGATACTATCGGTAAACTTTAAGTATCTAATATTAAGCCTGTATAATTTGTGCCTTATTGACAGACGCGATCGCTTATTGGGGAGAAAAGCCAACACAAGCTGTTCAGAGTTTTTCTCCCTACCTAGAGCACCTTAACTACTTGGGTGTTTGCGAAATAATCCTGTCATACTTAAACCAGTAATCAACAACCCCAATAATCCCAAACCACTCAAAAGCGGATAGATTGCTTGTAAGTGAAAGATTTGTAAAGTATGAATATTGAGAATAAATGTAGCTAACTCGATTTGGTGCAACCATTCATCAGCGATAGTGTAGCCTATACCTGTGATTGCAGAAAGAAATAAAGGCAGACATAAAGCGATCGCTATCTGGCGATGGTAGCGCCGAAATGTACGATTCATAAGAAAATTCCTTAATTTTGATGCTCTAATTTATCAAGATTAGTTATTTATCTTTAATTGATGATTACTATTTCTGGCTATCAAATTACTACAAAAATTTACGAAAGTGCTAACTCACTAGTTTACCGGGGATATTGGGAGCTAGATTATCTCCCAGTACTTCTCAAATTTCTCATAGAAGACTATTCCACCCCTGCCGAATTAGTGGGGTATGAGCAAGAATATTAAATTACTCATTGATTCAATTTAGAAGGGAGTGTTCAAGCTCATAGTCTAGAAAAATACCGCAATATTCTAGTGACAGTTTTTGAAGATTTTGACGATGAATTTTTGTATCTGTAAACTTTTACATTAATACTGATAAAATCTGTATACATCTGTAGTTTTAACTATCCTAGAACTAAATTTTTGTATTAATTCTAATGTACTAATTAAAAGTTCATTGAAATAAATCAAATAGCTTTCATGCTATGTATATAAAATTTTTCTTATAAATTTCTTATATTATAGTTATTTTTTGTAACTAAACTTCAAACTTGTGTATTTTATAATTTTTATCATGCTTTTATTAACCGACAGATTTCGCACAGTCACAATTACAATCTAAAAAAACAAAAGCTAGGATCAGAAATTTAATAAGTTTAGCTTTACCAACAGTGATTAAATAATAAATATGACGTGTCGTTTAATCCTCAAAATAAATCAGCCATTTGGGGTAGTTATTACTGCTATTCTGGTTGCGTTGTTGATTATCATTACTCCCTTATGTAGTTTTTCTCAAACTCCTTCCGAATTACCTATAAACGGTGTACCTGTTGAGCTAGAGAATAAAACACTATTTTTCATTCAAGACAAGTTATTTTCTCCTTCTATTGAGCGGCGTGCCAAGGTAATCTCATCCAATATTCAGAAATTAGCAATTAATGATGCCATTCCTACTGAGGCATTGAGAACTAGAGAAGTTGACTCTGAAGCAGTCACAATTATTCATGCTCAAAGTATTGCTATTATGTCTGTTTCAGATGTGGATGCTAAAGCTGTTAAGCAAACTCGACAAGCACTTGCCAATCAATACTTACAAATTATCAAAAATGCAATTGATGAATATCGAGAAAAACGCAGTGCTAGCTACTTAACTCGCGCTGGAGTTTTAGCAATAGTCAGTACAATTTTATTAATTGTAATCTTGCTGGTTTTATGGAACATTATGCCCCAGTTCTATCATTGGTTAGATGCCCAGCAAGACAGATTGATTCCTAATCTTCGCGTCCAAAATCTTGAACTGCTATCGTCTCAACAAATTTCTGCACTCTTACAAGGCTTTACGAAAATTACTCACTTTGCTGTTGTATTAAGTCTGCTCTACTTTTATTTATCCTTTGTCTTAAGTCTGTTTCCTCAAACAAGTCAATTAGGAGCAAGTTTGTTTTTCCATCTTCAAAATACGTTGACATCTATTTGGAATGGAGTTTTAGCATATATACCAAAACTACTAACTATAGGTTTAATTGCCTTATTAACTCGCTATTTTCTAGTCTTTTTAAAATTTATTTTTGCCAATATTGAGCGAGGCACACTCTCCATTCAAGGGTTTTATCCAGAGTGGGCAAGACCAACTTACCATCTAGTGTGCTTTATCATCATCGCTTTTGCGATCGCTATTGTCTTTCCTTACTTGCCTGGTTCTAATTCTCCAGCTTTTCAAGCTATTTCCATTGTGATTGGAGCATTGGTTTCGCTTGGTTCGTCAGGTGCAATTGCAAATGCTGTTGCAGGCTTTTCGTTAGTTTACACCCGTGCATTTCAAGTTGGCGATCGCGTCGAGATTGGTGATTTAATGGGCTTCGTCGAAGAGAAACAAATGCTAGTAACTCGGATTCGCACCTTGAACAATGTTTTGGTGTCTATTCCCAACTCTACTTTATTATCCAGTAATATTATTAACTACAATACACTCCTAAAAGACCAGCAAACCCCAATTATTATCCACACAACAGTTTCTCTAGGCTATGACACTCCTTGGCGAACTGCCCATGAAACTCTAATTGCAGCAGCTGTTGCAACTACTGATATTTTGTCCCAACCTCCTCCCTTTGTTTGGCAAACTGCACTCAATGACTTCTACATCAGTTACGAACTCAAAGCCCACATAAACCAGCCAACCAAGCTAGAATCAATTTATTCAGAATTACACCAAAATATTCAAGATAAGTGTAACGAAGCAAACATCGAAATTTGCTCACCCCATTACTCTGCCATTCGTGACGGAAACCAAACTACTATCCCCAGTGAGTATCTATCTGGTGACTATGCTGCTCCTGGCTTTCGAGTCAATTCACCCTCAACGAATTCTCAATCTTCTGGCGATAAAGCCCCTGATTAGAACAAGAGGAATTATATCAACGCGGGGAGTTTCTCGTTACCAGGTTGATTACGATTTTTATAAGGTGGGCATTGCTTAGATTTGACTCAAAATTTTATTTTGCCGTTACGCGCAATGCCCACCCTACGGTTATTAAGAAGGGTGCAAGATATCAGGTTAGCCATTTTCATTGCAACTATAAAAATTGCTCAATTCTAAACAAAATCAATTGAGTCATCAGCGGTATCTTCATGAATGATCCTATTCCTCCTCTCAAACCACCTAATATTCAAGTTGAACTTGCCAAAGAGCGTAACCGAGCTGCTGCTGAACGTACTCTCATGGCATGGATTCGCACTAATCTTTCTCTAATTGGCTTTGGTTTTGGTATTGATAGAGTGGTAGCTGCTATTGAAAACTTTAAAGCAGTTCAAGATCTCAATCCCGTGCGTTTTTCTCGGATTTTAGGACTTGCTTTCATTGCTTTGGGTACGTATGCAATGGTTTTTGCAGCAATAGAACATCACCAAGAACTTCATCGCATCCAGCGCCAAGAGGAATATTTTTACATTCCCCGGCGTTCCTTGGGATTAACTGTAGCGATCGCCCTCGTTTGCATTGGCGTGTTTGCTTTTGTTGGGATTTTGGTAAAGGCAATATTTTAATCGTCACTTAGCTCTAAAAGCTTATCATGAATACTAGCCCTCCTCCAAAACCGAGTAACACCACGACAGAATTAGCTAAACAGCGCAATCGTGCTGCTGCTGAACGGACGTTGACAAGCTGGATTCAGAATTGCTTATCTCTGATTGCTTTTGGGATCGCATTTGATCGCATTTTCGTGGCATTAAATCAGACGTTTCCTAAGCAAAATCTCCAAATTAATACCCAATTGACTCATATCATTGGCTTGAGCGCGATCGCCTTCGGTGTTTTTTTACTAGTGCTAGCCATTCTTGGATACTTAATTAACGTAAAATCACTAGATAAAGAAGACTATTTGTATAGAAAATATAGCTCGTTTTATCCACTAAAAATCCTTATTGGTTCAGTTATTGTATTTGGTTTGCTAGCGTTCTTTGCCGTTTACTTTGTCATTTCTATGACGTAGCCTATATTAAAGCATATTGCTCAAGAGCTTGACTTCAAGGGTGTTGAGACAGGAATTAATGATTATTTGGCGATCGCTACTCTGCTTGATGGTGGATTGAAGGCACAAGTTCAATTAGATATTGAGAGTCTGGCTCTAGCTACCGGAAGAATTTTTAACGAGTTAGAAAGACAACAAATTCAAGCAGTGCAAGAGAAATTCTATCGATGGACATTTATCGGTTCAGGAATGACTCACCCAAATTTTGTTCAGGTGGTAGGTGAATTGAGTAAGTCGGGACAGATGATGTTTGCGCATATAGCACAAAAAGCATCAACTCTATAACCCTGATGATCGCATCTTACGTAACCAAACTTTAGTATGCTTTGCCGTCAATTTTAAAAAGTGCTTACTTTACTTCTGCCGTCTTAAACTTGAAGGGTTCGGCAGGTTTGAACTGCGCCGCAGTATTACCGGCAAAGACGGCACCATTTGTCAGCGTCAGCTTCTTCGTCGGCTTTCCTTCGGCGAAATCCATGTCGGAGAGGTTTACCCAGAAGACATTCGGGCTGCGAGTGGATTCAAAGAAATAGCGCTTGTTTTTGTGATCCGATACCGAGCGCCAGAGCGTTGAGGAAATGTTGGGTTGTCCGGGAGTCGTAATACCTAAAGGCACCGACGCATTGCGAATCACCGAAAAGGCACTCGCGATCGCTTCATTAATATTGGACGTTTTTGGGATCGCGTTAATATAAAATGAAGCTCGGACAAATCTATCTGCTGCACGATTGGTGCCTGGCAGCATGGTGGTTCCGCCAATCTGCTCCCAGTAATTATTTAGGGCAATCTGTTGGTCATATACTGGTGAGTTGGTCATGACCTGAAACTCACGACTATGATAAATATTGAGCTTGCCGCCAACGTATTCAAAAATAGCCGAATCGCCCGTGGCATCGGAAATTGACAAATGCACCTGTCCGGGTTTACCATCCGGTGTCATCGTCGGAACCACATAGAACGGCTCCTTGCGTAAATCCTTCACTGCCTCTGCAACAGTGGCATAGTTGTCAAGCACGTACTGCGTCCATGCAGAAACCGACAGGGGTTTGCGCTTGTCATTGGGTGTGGGTTTGACGTACTCTGATTCAGCTAGATACAGTAGGTTGGCAACTAATCCCTTCTCGTTCATGCCATCGGCTGTACCAGCGTCGTAGCCAGCTGCCACCACACTGCCATATTTAGAAGTCCAGCGAATCGAGTTTGCTCCAGCAACACCATCGCGCTTCATACCGCGTGGGAAAGCCCAAAGGTTTGTACCCATATCACTAAACCAATCCATGCTACGTGCGGTAACTATCGTATTTTGCGGGCCGAGATAGACAACTCGCGTGCAAGCGTGCAACGATTCCATCGGCACCAGCCCAGCCACCAGAGTAGACAGAGCACCACAAAGTACTTGGCTGATCGTGATTTTTTTCATTGTGGGTTTATCATTGACCGTATGTGGGGTAAGCCATGAGATTATATATTGGAACAAAACTTTTCGTCACCATCCAATAGGTATAAAATTGGCGGTTAAAGTGATCGCTCTCAAATTTCTTTGATTCATTAGCTTTGGAGCAAATGATTTGCTCAGAACTTCGGAGCATTGCCCATAAAGTCGAAATAAGATTTTGAGCCGTTAAGCAATGCCCACCTTACAAAAATCGCAATCAAAAAACTGGTGCAAGATGTGAATAAAGTGATTCAGCAACGCCATTATTTTTTTGCGGGTGAGATTCTATCAACTCGCTGATTGAGTCCGCGCAGCTGTTCGTTCAATTCCCTCTGCCGTTGAATTAAAACTTCAAAATCTTTTTTCGTTGCTAAGTTCTCTCGATTCGGGGGAAGAAGTTTATCCACTTGATTTAAGCAAGCATTTAGTCCCGCAGCAAATTCATAGCGGGTAACTGGATGCGAACCGCGATATGTACCATCAGAATATCCAGACAGGCAACCTGTTTGAGGAGTAGCATCACCCTCGTTATTTGGTGTTTGTGACAGTGTTCTTGCTGGGTAAAAAATTGTTGTCAGCGCTAAAGTTGTTATCAAAGCGGCAGGATTGATACAGGTTGGGAGCAGTGTAAATTTAGACATAGTTGGAGAACTGCCAAGCCATTTA
>NZ_JAYKTT020000070.1:0-119026 GCF_038404745.2 Chlorogloeopsis sp. ULAP02
AACCATGTATCTTACTGAACTGCATTCTCCAAGATACATGAAAATACCTCTTCACCTGTTCCCTGTTCCCCCAACCCTATTTTCTAGATATCCACCAGCATAAGTAATTACACACATCATTCTGTAGCGAGTGTGATTTCCGTAGGCAACTCCTGTGACTTTAAAAGCAGAGTTAAAGATGTTTTTGCGATGACCGCGATCGCTAACCCCATCATCAATAATCAATTGCATAATGATATCCTGAGCCGTATTTGGCCCATAGCTAATGTTTTCGCCAGCAGTAATTTGCCATTTGCCATAGCGATTGATGCGAGTAGAGGGATTGCTGCCATCAGCACCATAGTGACCTGTTGTACCTTTAGAGCCTTGGTCTTTAACAAGGTCTTTAGCACCCAAAGACATTCCTTTAGATGCAGTTAGAGTACTTATAGGGCGGGCTTTTTTAAGAAAAGCGATCGCCTCATCCACAGCAGGAATACCCTCTTGTGTTTGCAAATATAAGCGATCGGAGATTTTTACTCGACTGCCTTGAAAGCGTTTTTTATAGTTTTCTAATATAGGAATGTATATCTTAGGATTTGTCCGCACTTTGTTCATTTCATTAATCACCTGTTGTTCCAAAGGTGATAAAAAACTTGAAGGTTACTTTGAGTAAATGCAATGCATCATTTTTGATAAAAGCTTGCTTGTGAGTTTGACAACAGCAATTTTTGTAGGGTGGGTACTACATACTTTCCTCAAAGACTGATTTTTAACTTGTGAACAGTGCTCACCTTACAATTGCTAAAATCTGCTAAAAAAGCTAATCGTTGGGATGCATTGGTTGTAACCTTGAATGCAAAACATCGTAAACAGCAAGTTTACCGATTTGATATTAGATAAGCGTTAAGTGATGTCTATCCTATGAGAAATTACCTGTATAAATACTGAAACTGCAAACAAAAATTCCCTGCTCTTTCTTGCCAAAATAATTCTTTTAAATAGGAAGAACAGGGAATATAATATATTTAAAATTTTACTTAAGTAAGTTGGTGAGAAAAACCAAACTATCTGACGAAAAGTCAAATATCTGTATTTGGCTTGTAGTATCGCTAAAGCGCTACTACAAACTAATTATGATTATTAACACCGACTTATTTACTTAGCACTTGTCAGTAATTCCTCTATCTTAGATAGCTGAACTACACCAGAAACAGTGTCACTATTCATTATAAAAAATGGTGTTCCCGAAAGACCCAAATTGTCTGCTAACTGTATATCTTTCTGAATATAATTATTAGCAATTTGTCTATCTTCTTCAAATTTTTCCAAATCTAAGTTCAGTTTTTTAGCGATATCTATATATAGAGACTCGCCAATTTTCTTTTGATTATTAAATAGTGCATCATGATATTCCCAAAATTTGCCCTGTTGTTGAGCAGCCCAAGCCGCTTGGGCGGCTGGCATAGCTTCTGCATGAATTGAGATTAAAGGAAAATTTTTATACACTAATTTGACCTTATCCTGATGCTTCGCTATTAAATTTTTGAGAGTTTTATGAGCCTCAGCACAATAAGGACATTGAAAGTCGGAAAACTCTACCAACAAAATTTTTGGTGTAGTTGCTCCAGTGGTAGGAGAGTCTCCTATTACCTGTTGGGGATTAGTTTTTAAGTCCTGCAAAAATGCTTGCCGTGTTTGCTGTAATTGCTGCTGCTGTTCCTGTTGATAAACTTGGACTGATTCTAGAATTGCTTCTGGGTGATTACGAATAATTTGTATAACTTGTTCTTCTAGTTGTGGATTAATACGGCTAGCAGCTTGTACTGGAAATGACCAAACCAAAACTAAACACACCAATGCTATTACTGTCAGAGTAAGTAACCGTTGCAAAAGTTGTCCAACCAACGAAAATAATGTACGCATAATCTCACTGATCGATAAAATTTCATTCTCCTAGTATTCCCTGAGAAAGGCAAATCAAAATGCACTACATATATGTTTCAGTAAATAGTACGGAAAATGGCACTTAGGGTACACCACCAATTTTTGTAGGCTGAGTACTGCTTAACTTTTCTCCAATCCTTATTTTACGTTCTAGAAAATGCTCCATCTGGTGATTGAGAAGGTAAAAGATTTCAGTTTACTAAAGGTGCCACGCACATCATGGAAGAATAGAAGCGCTCCAGGCACGGAGAACATAGAGGAATAAGATCTAGAGAGATTTTACGTAAGTCCTGTATTTAAAAATACGATACTGATCACCCTTGACTCTCCATTTAGCTGGAGAGTTTAAGATTAGATCAAGTAGGCAAGTTGATAATTTGCACATTGATAGGAGGAAAAATGGGATTTTACTCGCAAAGAATCCTTCCCTATCTGCTTGATTGGTCATTATCCGATTCTAGCCTCGCTAAATATCGTCAAGAGGTTTTAGCAGGAGTGAAAGGAGAAGTTCTGGAAATTGGTTTTGGAACGGGATTGAATCTTTCTTACTATCCTGAACACATTCACAAGATTATCACAGTCGATGTAAACCCTGGGATTCATGGGCTAGCTCAAAAGCGGATTCAAACATCCTCAATTACTGTAGACCATAAAGTGTTAAATGGTGAAAACCTGCCAATGACAGATCACACATTTGATAGCGTGGTGAGTACTTGGACATTATGTAGTATTGAGAATGTTGAACAAGCTCTC
The DNA here is from genome assembly GCF_038404745.2 of Chlorogloeopsis sp. ULAP02. NCBI lineage: Bacteria > Bacillati > Cyanobacteriota > Cyanophyceae > Nostocales > Chlorogloeopsidaceae > Chlorogloeopsis > Chlorogloeopsis sp. ULAP02. The sequence continues at coordinate 2,680 of NZ_JAYKTT020000070.1, forward strand.
AGAGAAATTTACCGCGTTCTCAAACCAGGAGGAAAATTCTTTTTTGTGGATCATGGACTCAGTCATGAACCTGAAGTTCAAGTTTGGCAAAACCGATTAACCCCATTACAAAAAAGAATTGCAGGTGGTTGTCACTTTAATCGCAATATTCGACAGTTGATAGAGAGTCAATTTGATATTGTTAGTCTAGAAGAGTTTTACGCTGAAAAAACTCCAAAAATTATGGGGTATTTCTATAAAGGTGTTGCAACCAAGATTAACTAAATTACTATATTTTTTACTGCATGGTATAGGAGCTGGATATGTTAGTTCAACAAGAGCAAAAACTTATTGGTTTAGTTGCTAAAGAAAGTGGCGTACCAATTAAAACGATTCGTTACTATGAAGAGCTAGGTTTACTTAAATCATCAGGCAGGACAGAAGGTGGATTTAGATTATTTCGCTCTGATGTTTTAGCTCGCTTAAATTTCATCAAACGCGCCCAAAGTTTGGGATTAAGCTTATCAGAAATTAAGGAATTTTTGAATGTTCACGACGAAGGTGAATTACCTTGTGATCATATAAAAATTAAACTGCAAGAAAAACTAATAGACATTCATAAACAAATTCAGCAATTACTCATCCTAAAACAAGAGTTGGAAGGACTCCTTTCTGGCTGGGAAAGGATTCCTGAAAATCCTGAGCAAACCATTTGTCCTATTATCGAAAAAACTCTGTGAGCAATAAAGATCCAAAGCTGAATAGGGAGCTTTAGCAATAGCGATCACTGCTGGCTTAACAAGCGTCCCAGCCTTTACCTTTCCTAAAAACTACTACCGATATAAACATCTTAGCTAAGTAAGTAATTCTCCACTACCACCTCATACCTACTTGTGCTACATATAGTAATAAGTAGTAATACATTTGCCAAGCTATAGTTCGGGTTCAATATATCCGACTGGTGCGCCAACCTCTGGATTGAGCGTATACCGCACAGCAATGCGTCACTACCCCATTGTTTGATTAGCTCAGTGGCAGAGCATCCGAAGTCATCGGCTGGACGTAGGTTCAATTCCTACATCAAACTCCCCGAAAGTTAGCTCACTGGTAGAGCGATCGACTCATAATCGATTGGTTGTAGGTTCGATTCCTATACTTTCTCCAACCCTATCCGGGTTAAAAGATACTACCCTGTCAAGGGTAGCCAATTCAAATTTAATTAAAACTCTGCGATGTAGGTGCTTACTACTGAACATCACCTAGTAATGTCGGTAGTAACAGTAAAGGAGCTAGTGCAATTGTTTTCTCCCTAACTTGAGTATGTCCCTTCGTTTTCTACATCCAGTTTTCTGGATCTGGCAAACTGAACGGCATATTTGAGTGCTGTTTTCTTTTTCTAGATTGCCCTTGGGTAGTTTAGGGGAAGTAATAGTAATACGGCAGTCGCTACAACGGGGGAAACCTCCAAGGGCGCGCTGCCTCCTTAATCCAGTTTTGGAGATGCAATTGCCCGCAAATGAACTGCAAACACCTGCATTTGCAGAGTTTAAAAATATAATGTAGTATATGTAATATCTAAAGTATTAAAAGGCTATTTGATATCTTGCATCTCATCTCTAGTACACCAGAGAATTAATTCTCTGGCTCATATCACAAGTCCGTTCAAACGGACTCAAAGACTGTTTTAGTCAGATAAATCTGACTTTGGCTATTAGCCAATAAATTTATTTATTGACGAAAGGAAAATCTGGTGCAAGATATGTCAGAGTCTGTAATACACAATGCCCAGCCCTTTCACAAAACACAGGGACAAATTATTGACGCCAAATATATAAATGTCTTTATCAAACCTTCTGCTTCGGCTACAACCGCCTAAGTTATCTATGCAAATTTCCATGTGGAAAACGTTTTATATTAAACCTAACGAAATTGGTATTTTGTATCATCGCAGTGATTTTAAAAAAATTTTGCAGCCTGGTACTTACACTTATTTTGGTCGTCATTGGCAAGTCAAAACCTACGATCTCAACCAACCAGAAGCCAAAATTGAGAACTTGGAACTGTTGCTGCGAAATCATCGTTCAGAGTTACAGCAATATCTTTTGGTAGTAAGGACTGCATTTAATCAAACCGCTTTAGTACGCTTCGGACAAAATTGGATCAGTATTGCACCAAATCAATTGCGAGCTTTTTGGCGTGGTTTTATTGAGGTAGAATCTCATCTTTTCAATTTGAATGAAAGCTTGGAATTACCTGCGGAGTTTGTACAGCAACTGCGTGGAATTGCCTTGAGTGGAATCAAGAAGTTTCAAATCTCGGAGTATGAGATTGGTTTGCTGTACGTGCAGAATAATTTTATCCGACCTTTGGAACCTGGTGAGTATGCTTTCTGGGTTGTTGATAGAGAGGTTTCAGTCCGAACCCTCAGCCGGATTGTACCCAATCCAGACTTTCCTTTGGAGGATGTGCTAATTGAGCGGCACCCTGAGTTTGTCGCCTCTTACTGTGAAATAGTTCAATTACAAAATCAACAAGTAGCGATCGCCCGCTATCAAGGTAAAGTCATCGCCATTCTACCGCCATGCAGTCGCAAGCTATTTTGGCAAGGTGTGGAAGTAGAGGTGATTGACATTAGCACTGATGCTAAGTTGCCCTCTCGCTTAATTGCTGAGTTAGTTACGGGTTTGCCAGAGGCTCTTGCTTTGAGCCGTTATTGTTTGCATATTTGCGAAGTACCCACGCAGCATATTGGATTGCTGTACGTTAATCAAGAGTTTCAAACCCAACTCCAGCCAGGAAAGCACGCGTGGTGGGTGTTTGGGCGTTCTTTACAAACCGAAGTATTTGACCTTCGCCAGCAAACTATGGAAGTATCTGGTCAAGATATTCTTTCTAAAGATAAAGTGCCTTTGCGCTTAAACTTAACTGCTGGCTTCCGCATCCTCGATCCACTCAGAGCCAAAAACGGTTTATCGGATATTACTAGCTACTTATACAAAGAACTACAATTTGCGCTACGTGGCGCAGTAGGTGAAAGAACTTTAGATGCGTTGCTTGAGGATAAAGGTGCAATTGATAGGAGTATTTTTGATTACATTCGTCAAAAAACTACAGACTATGGAATTGAAGTAGATTCAGTTGGGGTTAAAGATATTATTCTCCCTGGTGAGATTAGGACAATTTTGAGCAAGGTAGTAGAAGCCGAAAAAGCAGCCCAAGCAAATGTAGTCCGTCGCCGTGAAGAAACTGCTGCTACTCGCAGTATGTTGAATACAGCTAAGGTGATGGAGGATAACCCTGTTGCCTTACGTTTGAAAGAATTGGAAGTACTAGAGCGAATTGCAGAGAAGATTGAAAAAATTCAAGTTAATGGGAGCTTGGATAGCATTTTGACGGAATTGATTCGGATTAATCGGCAATAAATCAAAGGAACTTGCCTTATTGCCGATAAACAAGAGCCAGAGGCTCTAATTCTCGTCACCAGGTTCAACCTGGTAACGAGAATGGTGGGCTGCCGCCTTCAGGCTGTTGCATAAGCGTGCAAGATATTTCAGATGAGGAGGTGAACTTTACCACTCACAGCTTATAAACGTGAAAATAGAATCATCCTCTACAAACATTTCTACGGCAAATCAATTACAGCCATGACAAGCAATCTTGTACAACAACTAGGCAGTCTAAGTACCGGAGAACAACGCCTCATACTCAATAATGTTAGTTGGGAACAATACGAAACCTTGCGAGCAACCTTAGATGATATCCCAGGGTTGCGGATGACTTATGTTGATGGAACCCTGGAAATTATGAGTCCATCGCCAGAACATGAGCTAGACAAAACAACAATTGGACGTTTAATCGAAATCTACGCATTGGAAAAAGACATTGATTTAACTGGTTACGGTTCTACCACCTTTTGCAAACAAGTCAAAGCCAGGGGACTAGAGCCGGATGAATGTTATTGTTTTGGTGAACTCAAGGAAGTCCCTGATATTGCGATCGAGGTTGTTCTCTCCAGTGGTGGTATTCATAAATTATCTGTCTACCAGGGTTTAGGAGTACCTGAAGTTTGGTTTTGGCAGAATAATCAGTTTTCTGTTTACAGGTTGCGCCAGGAAGGATATGAACTCATTCCTCACAGTGAATTTTTACCAGAATTAGATTTATCTATTTTGGCAAAGTATGTCAAATTTCCTAGTCAAACCCAGGCAGTAAAAGCTTACCGAGATACTCTCCGGCAAAGTTAAGTTATTCCGGCAATCCCTTTACTTGCATTAAATCCAATTCCCGTGCAAATATTTCATCAATTGGTAACATTTGCCCATCAATTGTCATAAATTTGTGGTCTTTAGTGGCTCGAATAATCGAACCATCTTCTAAGGAATATTCAAATACCTCTTGCTCGCCGCGATTATGCCACTGAGCTATAGGTTGCGTGTATACATAACCGTTACTATCAACTGTATAAATCGTACACTCAATATCTTTTTCTACAATTTCTCCAATAGGTAAAAAACCATATTCTACTGTTAAAATTTCCGTATCATAGCTCAAGCAATATTCAGCAAATTTCAGCATTTGCTCGAATAAATCCTCAGCAATTTGTTGTTTAACACCATTTTTAGCGGCACCATCGATAAATTTTTCTCGCTGTTTTTGCATCTCCGAAACTTTCTTTTTACCCATAGCCCGGCGTAGCAAATCAGCTTGTCCTAAAGAATATCCAGCCATATCTTGAGCAATTTTCATAATTTGCTCTTGATAGACCATGATTCCATAAGTCTCATCTAGTATTGGTTCTAAAATATTATGTTCATAATCAATATTCTCACGACCGTGTTTACGGTTAATAAATTTAGGAATTAATCCAGCATCTAACGGCCCAGGTCGGTAAAGCGCTAAAATTGAAGAAATATCCTCTATATTAGAAGGTTTTAAATCTCTCACTATCTGGCGCATACCAGAAGATTCTAACTGGAATACACCTTCTAGTTCACCTGCTTCTAACAGTTCATAAGTTTTTCTCACGTCATGAGGAAGTTTGGCGCTTTCTCCACCCTTAGCTAATATTTTTTGAGCTTTTCTCTCCTGAGCAGTAATTACATAAGGATCAATTTTAAATCCATGATTTTCTTCAATTAATTCAATAGTTTTCTGGATCATAGTCAAGTTCTTTAAACCCAGAAAATCCATCTTTAACAAACCTAGCAATTCTAGGTCTTCCATGAAATACTGAGTAATTACAGAACCATCATTATTTCTTTGTAACGGCACAATTTGATCCAAAGGTTCAGCAGAAATCACCACACCTGCTGCATGGACACCAAAAGTTTTGTTAGTTCCTTCAATGCGAATCGCCATATCTAACCAATGACGAACTTTTGGATCGTTGTCGTATTTTGCTTTAAATTCTGGTTCTGGCGTTTCATCAGAAATCATCTTTTTGAGTGGCGCTGGCTTCCCACGCGATACAGGAATCATCTTCGCCATCTTATCTGCTTCACCGTAGGGAATATTTAAAACTCTGGCGACGTCTTTTAACACCGCCTTGGAAGTCATGCGGTTAAAAGTGATGATTTGGGCAACTCTTTCTGTACCGTATTTTTCATTAACATACTCAATGACTTTATCTCGTTTTTCAATACAGAAATCCGTATCAATATCAGGCATGGATTTCCGTTCTGGGTTAAGAAATCTTTCAAAGAGTAAGCCATGATGTACCGGATCAATATTGGTGATTCCCATCGTATAGGCAACCAAAGAACCTGCCGCTGAACCACGCCCAGGCCCCACAGGTATATCATTATCTCTAGCAAATTTGATATAATCCCACACAACTAAAAAATATGTAGAAAAACCCATTTGCTGAATCATTTTTAATTCGTATTCCAGCCTTTCTTTGTAAACTGAATCGATTTCATTACGAGATTTGCGATTCAGTCTTTCTAAAAGTCCTTGCCAAGCAATTTCTTCTACATAGGTATCTGCTGTATGTCCTGATGGAATAGGATAGTTAGGAATGCGAGGCTCACCCAGAATATTATAAGGTTCGACTTTATCGGCTACTTCTAAAGTAGTACTTACTGCTTCTTCAATGACTTCATCTGGTAGGTGATCGCGAAATAACTGCTTCATTTCTTCAGCGGATTTTAGATATTCTGTGCCGCTGTAACGCATTCGGTTATCTTCAATAATTAATTTACCAGTTTGAATACATAACAAAGCATCGTGTGCTTCTACGTCATAACAAGAAATGTAATGAGAATCATTTGTCGCGACAAATTTAATCCCTAACTCCTGTGCAATTTTGATAATTTCTACATTTACAATTCGGTCTTCTGGAGAGCCGTGATCTTGAATTTCTAAATAATAATCTTCACCAAATACATCTTTATACCACTGTGCTACTCTTCTAGCAATATCTGGTTTGCCAGCAAGAATTGCTTGAGGTACTTCACCGCCCAGACAAGCACTAGTAACTATTAAGCCTTCGCGATATTCTTTGAGTAATTCTTTATTAATACAAGGGCGGGAAAAAATTCCTTTGCCTTGTACACCTTGGAGGTGAGAAAGTGACGTTAATTTTACTAAATTTTTATAACCTTTTGTATTTTTCGCTAAAACAACTTGATGATAACGCGGACGGCGTTCTTGTTTGGTAATATCGCCGTTAATAACATACATCTCATTGCCGATAATTGGCTTAATATTCTTGCTGCGACAGATTTTAATTAGTTCGATCGCCCCGTACATCACCCCATGATCTGTTAGGGCGATCGCTTTCATGCCTAACTCGATCGCGCGATCAACTAAATTTGGTAATTGACTCGCACCATCTAGAAGGCTGTAATCACTGTGAATGTGCAAAGGAACAAAGGACATACGTTTTCCCTACAGTGAGCGAACAACACAAGTGTTTTCCATTAAACTACAGCTGTGCAGCCTCTATGTATACTAGCAAGCAAATTTTGCTGATTGTAGGTAAGCGATCGCACTTTTATCTCAAAGTTCAAACCACCTCGCTATGACTGCCAGATAGCAGATTGAGGTGGTTGCTCATGAAGTATTGATGACAGAGTCAACAAATAACAAGCGATAAATTACTGTTTAGATGTATAACTTTAACATCTGCTTCACCCATTATAGGTTTCAAATTAGTAGTTTAATTATTAACTATTTTCTGATTGTGATTAATAATAATATTTAGAGATATACCTTTAATGTGTGTACTAATATACGACATTAAGGCATAAATAAAAATAACTATACCCAGCATCTCTAAAAACTCTTCAATAGTTGTGATGACAGCATAAATTATATTGTCCTGACCATACAAATTTGCTTGGTAGCCACCCAACATTTCTATCCCAATAGTACCACTTATGTAGATTGTCCCAGCTATTAAAAATAAGCGTTTTATTTTTTTGGGAAGAGCAGTGATAAATTTTAAAAACGCTAATAGGAACATGAGTACGAATATAGCACCAGGTATCACCCAAGCAAAGTAAAGAAAGCCACTAGTATTGAATAACTTTTGCGTTGGCGCAATCAGAAGTTCATGAAAGCTCATAAGTTCGTCTATGGACAAACATACAAAAATAATTGTTAATGCTCTCCAGTGAGAGATATGGGCTTCACCAGCTATTTTTTTGGCAGAGGTGATTAAAAACAGAAGAATAGAACAAAATAACAAAGCAATCCCTGAATACAGGCTAGGAAAATTTCTCTCTTGATCGACATTAAATAAATATACTAATAAATCCCTCAAAGGATAGTCAGGTAGGAAGTATAAAGAAAACTGTCCAGCAAGATTAATTGTGCAAAGAAATATTATCAACAAAAACAGCAATCGCAAGGTGTTTTGAGGAGAGAGACACAATAAAACTTTCTGCAATGTTAAACCACTATTCACTGAATCAATATATCTACTTTTAGTTTGTTCTAAAAAATTGTTATCTTGCCTATTATCTCGATTTTGAAATAACTGTTTTTCCTTGGCTATTAATAGGTTGGTAAATACCAAATTTTCCATAAAAAAATCTATAGTTTGCTGCTCAACCCAGCCACGCATTGTGAGAATTTCTTGTAGCTTTCTGTCAGATGAAACTTGCTCACTAAGTGCCGTTTTTAATTGGTCTGGTGTTATCAATCCTGCCTTAACTAAACACTTTCCTAGAAATTTTTGCTTGTCTTGTCTACTCTCTATATTAGTCATGATTGATATATTATTCTTAAATGTTGTATCTAAGCCGATTGCTAACCATTTTGTTAAAATACATAAAAATTAGGTTAACAGAAGGTTATTAAAAAGTAAATAAAAATGATATAAAGGTTAAATATAAATTTTTGTATAAAAATTTTATAAATTATACGTATTATTGCGTAATATCTATAATAAACACTAAGATTATTAAGGAAAAAATTTAAAGATTAGTTTAAGTCTGCAAAATTTTATACACAATATATTGCGTACTCTGCATGAAGCCATGTCTGCATTATTTGTGGCTCAAAACTGGGATTGCATCTCAATCTCACTCAGCAGTTAATGTGATGGGAGATATAACTGTGAGTGCCGTGCTCGACAGCAAAAAACCTCGTTCTCTGGACGAGGTTAAATATATTGATGCCTTTGCCAACGCTACAGGTTTATAAAATTTAAAATTTTTGCTTAACACCCCAAAGTTTGTACTAGGGGCATTAATGTTATGACAATGAAAATCGTCAATTTAAAATCGCGGCTATATTAGTTTTAAAAAGGCCCTTTTGCGTCACATTCCTTAGTCCAGCACCTTTTAAGAAGTTCAATCCTGTAAAGATATGCGAAGCGACGAGGATCTAATACTAATTTAGTATCACTACTAAAAAGGGGCTGATTCAGATACTGCCAGAGAGGAAATCTGATTTTGGTGTGTTTTGGAGTCATAAGAGCATGAAAAACTATAAAACTGTCGTAGCAGTAGACGGCATCTGATATTCAAGGTGCCTGTTACTGATTCCCTAGTTAAACCGTACACAATATATATTCAATTGTCCTTAGGGCAATTGCGGAAAATTGAGTAACTCTATTGCTCAATATTTTATGTTATCTTTTTATCGGTATTTAAAGTAACGATTTAAATGTATAAAACTCCAAAAAAGCATAGAATATAACATCCTAAAGAATAGAAAAATTAAATGAACTGAGTGATTATTCTGGTTTGGGAAATTCAATCCGGAATTTCAAATATTTAAACGTGATCAATCTCCAAATCATGCGAAAATTGCTTATAGATTGCAGGGCGATCGCTATTTTAAGAGCCAGTGAAATTACTATCAAACAAAGTTCGCAAGCTTAGTTATCAAATCGGTGAAATCAACACTTGTTACTACGCGATTCATTATAAAAAAAACCCACTTCTGTGGGCTTGAGGAACTATTGAACCTTTTCGATCAAGTAAAATTTTTCTCAGTCTCTACATCATACAGCAAGGCGACACGACTTAAGGTAATGATTAATAGTGATTACCCGCTTTGCGATGATGGACAGCAGTAATGCCTTCTGGTTTGAGTAATTTTCCATTGTCAACAATTGCATATACAACCCAATGGTCGCCACATTCCATACGTTTGTTGACCGAACATTCAAGATATGCTAGAGCATCGGTGAGAATTGTACAGCCGTTATCTGCAATTGCTGTGGGAAAACTTGCAAATCTATTTTCTCCTGGGGCAAAAGATTTACGGAAGTGCTTCATGTAATCTTGATAATTTTCTTCACCCAGAATATTTAGAACAAACTTACCCCCTGGATACATTAAAGATTCAACAGCACGGTCTTTGGCGATCGCAACTGTAATACCTGGAGGGTTAAAAGTTGCTTGTGATACCCAAGCTCCAAGCATTCCGGTACAGACATCACCAAGCTTGGCAGTGACAACGCAAACTGAACCAATTATTCTACCGATCGCCTGTTCAACAGGAGTAGCAGCTGGTTGAGGGATTCGCTGTTTTTTAGCTTTTTTCAGTGTTTGGGCAAAGTCTGTACCCATTTCTTCACACTCTTTGAGAGTAATATCTGTAGGTTTAAACCTTGCCTTCAAGGTTTCAAACCCAAACTTAAAACCAGCATCTTTGAGTTTTCCTTCTATTAAGTCAAATGCTTCACCACTCCAACCATAGGAACCAAAGACACCAGCTAGTTTAGTGTTATCACCAACGGATAGAACAATACCAAGGGCTGTGTGGATGGGAGTAGGCGCATTACCACCAATCGTGGGAGAACCCATGATAAAGCCATCGCACTTTTCGATGGCAGAGCGAATTTCATCAGGTTCAGCAAATTCGCAGTTGATAGTCTCTAAAGCCACTCCTCCTTTAGTGAGTCCTAAAGCAAAAGCTTGGGCGAGAGTTGCCGTATTGCCGTAAGCTGAAGCATAAAGTAAGGCAACCCTAATCTCGCGATCGGTTTGCGATCGGCTCCATATCTCATAGTCTTTAGTAAGCTCTAACAAGCCATAGCGAATTAAAGGCCCATGAGCAGGAGCATACATTCTCACCGGCACTTCTGATATTTTCTCCAGAGCTGCTTGCACCTGAGTTGCGTGAGGAGCCATCAAGCAGTCAAAGTAGTAGCGCTGATCTTCCTTTAACAAATCCCAGTCTTCATCAAAAACTTCATCGCCACACAAATGCGTACCAAATAATTTATTAGAGTAAAGTATTTGGGTTTGCTCGTCGTAAGTACAAAGTCCTGTCGGCCATCGCGGACTGGGAATAGGAATAAATTTCAAAACATGGCCTTGTCCCAAATCCAGAGTTTCTTTCCCCCGCATTGTGATAATTTTCAACTCACGGTTAGGAAAAGTAGCACGTAAATTGGTAGCGCAGGGAACTGAACAAACAAAAGTGAGTTTTGGAATTAAATCTAAAAGTCCTTTGAGGGTAGCGACACGGTTAGGATTAAAATGACCTAAAATTACATAATCCAAACCTTCCCAATCATTGAGACATTGCCGCAATGCATCTAGGTAAATTTGAGTAAAAGTTTCCGGCGGCGGGTCGATAATAGCAGTTTTATCAGCTTTGATTAAGTAGCAATTCGAGGTAGTACCTCTAGCAAGTGCGTATTCAATTTCAAAGCGCAGACGTGTCCAACTACGCGCTCTCAGTACAGTCGTATTTGTGGCGATTGGTAAAACCTGCACGTCACGAGGATTGGGATTATTCATAGGCTTTGTGTGAGGAGAGGGAATTTCCAGAGATAGGGGGAAGATGGGGAGAGGGAGAGATAGGGAAGATGGGGGAGTGGGAGGGTGGAAGAAGTATTTAGAATATACTCCTATCCCCTATCCCCTGTTCCCTATCACCTGTCACCTGTCCCCTGCCTTCTTTAGTAGTAGTTGCCTACCTTGCGATGGCGAACAGCTGTCAAGCCGTCGGCTTTGGCAACTCGACCATCAGTGACGTTGCAGTATAAAATCCAGTGGTCACTACATTCCATGCTGCTCTTGACTTCGCATTCCATATAAGCAAGAGCGTCTGTGAGGATTGGAGCACCGTTTTTAGCTGTTTGAGTTTTCACTCCGGCAAAGCGATCGCTTCCAGGAAGTAAACGCTTGAGGAAATGTTTCTTCAGTTCGTGGTAATTTCCTTCTTCTAGAACGTTAAGGACAAACTTATCGCCGACTTGCAACAATGAATCAATGGCACGATCTTTAGCAACGGCGATTGTAAATCCTAAAGGTTGGATGCTCGCTTGTGCTACCCATGAAGCAAGCATCGCTCCTTTGACTTCATTCTTTTTGGCGGTAATGATGTAAAGCCCACTGCTAATCCTACCTAAGGCTTTTTCCAAATTAACGTCGATAGACTTAATTTGCTTAATGTTGCGCTCGCGGACTAGCAATTGTCCCAAGTCAGTACCCGCTTCTTCACACAGTTGGTATGTGGCTGGGGTGGGTGTTTCTTTAATACGAATTGCTGGGAAGGCTTCTTTAACACCGAAGTCAACAAATCTTCTGCGTAGCGGATCGATTGGTTCATCATCGCCGCCGTAACATTCAAAAAATCCAATGACTTGCTTTTCTTTGGTAACGCCCAATAGTGCACTTATTGCAGCCTGAGCCGCAACGTTTGCCGTTGGAGGCATACCGATCACAATGCCAGATGATCTACTCGCTAGTTCTTGGATTTCTTGAATTTCCCCAGTAGTCAAATCCATCATTTCCACACCGATACCAGTTTTCTGGATACCTTGGGAAATGGCTTGGGCGAGGCGATCGCTACATCCATAGTCAGAGACATAAAACAAGCCAACTATCGTTTCTGATTTCGCTTGTTTTTGGCTCCAACTCTGGTAACACTCTTTCAGAACATCAAGATGATGATAAAGTAAAGGGCCGTGTCCGTTAGCAATGATTTTAATGTTTCCGAGTTCGCCCATTTTCTTCATTGCATTCAGCAACGAACGAGCGTTCGGCCCCATTAAGCAATCGTAGTAAAATCTAAAATCAGGTTCGATTGCCTCTAGGTTGACATCGAAGGTGTCATCGCTGCAATAGTGCATCCCAAAGGCATCACAGGTGAACAGAGTTTGGGATTTATGGTCGAAACTGAAGATAGTATCCGGCCAGTGTAAATTTGGGGCGCTAACGAATTCGATTTCGTGTCCTTGTCCTAAATCGACGCGATCGCCACTTTTGACAATCCGCTTTGAGAACGGATCGTGTACCAAATTTTCCAGAAACTGGAGTGCAACTTTAGACGCTAAAACAGTAGCTCTGGGTGCTAATTGGAGAACGTCTTCCACCAAGCCGCTATGATCTGGCTCTGTGTGGCTGACAATAATGTAATCAATCGCTTTTGGATTGACCAGTTTTTTCAAAGTCTCTAAATACAAGTCGCGAAACTTCGTATGAGAAGTATCGACCAAAGCAATGCGATCGCCTTTAATTAAATATGAATTGTAGGTTGTACCATTTTGTAGCCCGAATTCTATATCGAAGCGATCGCGATCCCAATCAAGAGAACGGATTGCCGTCGTGTTGGGAGCAATTTCAACAGTTTGTATAGTAAGTCGTTTTTGGACGTTCTCTGTGAGCGCTGCCATTAGGAGTCTCCGAGCACAAATCATCAGTCTGCTTTTCACTTCTTATTTTGCTCATAATTATTTTTGTAAAGTTGTTCAAAACTCTATTTTTTCAAAAGTCAATATGTAGCCAAAATGTCTATTGTTTGGCATACACTGTTACTGAAAAAGTGTAGTTAATGCTCGTTTTTTAAGTTGCGAATTATAGCAAAAATTGACGGCTAATTCTATAAAAAATTACAACAGTAAAATCATAGCAATGTTATTGCTGCTAATGATTTTGTAACGAAAAGCATAAATTTTGCAACCGTTGTATCTAATTTTAATTGTTATTAACTAGAGTGAGTTTGTCACAAAATAAACATAGAAAATCAGATAATAGGAACTTCTTCTGATTTTCAAGTTTTTACTGCTACTCCGCCAAAGAAATTTGCAAAATGAGAGAGTAGATTTATATCCCTGTTTCCTGTAGTACTGTTGCAACGAACAAAACCGGATAAATACAGTAAGGAATACTTTTTCCAAGAAAGTTAGCTTTATCGGGTATAAAGTTTTATCTAAAAGTATGAAGATTTGATTAAGAAAATTTTGTGCAATTTATGCATAAAACGAATATGTTTTTATCGTTTTTAAATATGGATATTATGCACTACCTGCATAATCAAAATAAAAGTATCAGAAAATTTTTCTATGCAAATTAATTTACAAAGCCTTCGGGAAAAAGCAGGTTTGAGCCAAGTAGAATTAGGTGCTATCCTTGGTTTGTCTCAGGCGCAAGTAAGTCGCTATGAACAGGAACCAGGGTCTATTCCTGCTGAACTCTTAGTGAGATGGGCACAGGCTTTAGGAACTGATATCGCTACTCTCATGGCAAGTGCAGTTCCAGCACCTCCTCCGCTTAATGCAGGTGACCCATACGCGCAGTTGCGTTGCAACTTAAACTTACTGGAACAATATATTGATAATGCTGCTTCGTTGGAAGAATTAGATATTCCAAGTAAACCCCCTACACCTGATAATTTAAGGAAACAACTAGAGCGGTATCGTCAAAAACCTAACTTGGTATTGGTAGGGCGGTTCGATTCAGGCAAGTCTCACCTAGCAAACATTCTTATAGGCGGGAAATTTTTGCCTTCTCAGTATCAACCTGCGACAAGAGTTATCACATTCGTGCGCCACATAGATGACCGACCAGCATGGTTTTATGAGCAAGTCTGTATTTTATCTGAAGAATTTTGGCCCAAGGATGAGAAAGGAAATCAAATCTTTGACTTGACATTACTAAATTCAGAAGGATGGTGCAAAAGACATTGTATTCAAGCTGGTTCTCTAGAAGTTTTACGACAGCATGGGGTACATGACTATCTGCGACAGAATAATGTTGAAGGACACTCAGCAGTTGTCTATGTAGATGCTCCTTTACTTAGGTCTTGTAACATCGTAGATTTTCCTGGTTATTCAGACAAATCTGACCAGACATCTGAAGATGTAAAAAAAGCCAATAGTGCAGTTCAAATTGCAGATATTATTTTATACACTTCACCAGCAAATGGTTTTATGAATGCTGAGGACTTAAGCCGCCTTAGCTATTTAATAGAGGTATTGCCGATACCCGAAGCTTATTATCATGAGTTTCCTAAGCTTGGCAACCTTTTTGTAGTAGCAACTCATGCTGCTCCTCATATTACAGATCCACAACTTGAGTCTCTTGTAAGGATTGGAGCAGTCAGATTATACGAACATATAAGTTCTACAGTTTTGAAAGAACGCAGTAAGCAAATTAATCGCCCAATTACTCAACAAGACTTACAACAACGTTTCTTTGCTTTTTGGGAAGAAACACCATTACGTTGGAAAAGGTTGAAGGATGAACTTCTAGCTGTTTTGGGAGAAAATCTTCCAAATACACGTCAATACCAAATTGATAAAGACATTTGTAATTTAAAGCATGAAGTTCCTCAGCAGATAGCAGACAAAATTAAAGCCTACGAACAAACAAAATCAGAAATTGAGCAGCGACAAAAAGAACTTCAGCAATTAGAACAAGAAGAATCAAAGCGTGTATCTCAGGTAAAACAGGGAAGAGATAGAGTCTATCAAAAAATTTCTAATTTGCATAGTCAGACTAAAGACTCGTTTCGGCAAACTTACAACAATATGGTTCATCTTGCTGCTGTTGAGACTATGATACGGAATCGCTACAACAATAAGAGAGATGCAAAGGAATATGCAGCAGGTTACTTAGTAGAACAACTTCAAGGTGAGCTAAAAAATACTATTAAACAAAATTCTGAAGATTTGAAGGCAGAAATCGATAAATTCCTGGAAACTTATGAAGAGGTGTTTCTCAAATTACCTAAACTCAACGTTGGTTCTGTCTCTATTCCTTTTGACTCAAAGGGAGCATTTCTTGGTGGTTTAGCAGGTGCTGGTGGAGTTGGTGCGCTTGCTTTGTGGGCAACTTCATTAGGAAATCTTGGTGCTTATATCTTGGTTGCCAAATTTGTCAGTCTTCTTTCTGCTTTAGGAATTAGTATTAGCGGAGGCGTAGCAACTGTCGTATCTTTTGTTGCTGGCATTGGAGGCCCTATAACGTTAGGAATAGGATTAATTGCAGCTGCTACAATGATTGGATTGTCACTTTTTGGAGAATCATGGCAGCGTCGTCTAGCCAGGAAAATTGTTAGTCATTTTGAAGAACAACAAGTACTCAACAAGTTTCTTCAAGGAGTTGATGAGTACTGGCAGGACACTGGTAAAGCCTTTGATAAGGGGGCGGATGCTGTAGAAAAAAGCTTTCAAGATTATATTCAACACCTTCGCGAGCTATGCTCAAATGATGATAAAGCTTCTAGAGAATATGTTGAGTACATTTTATCCGTACTTAGGGAACTGGCAAATTTTTTCACCGCAATCCCTTGGAAAAACCATACATAACAAGCATAGAAATCTGTAAATAACAACACTTATACCCACAACTTATTGTTTGTGGGTCGAAAAATTTTGAGATTGCATTGATTTCATTGAATACGAAATCCGAGTATAAACCCCCTTTTTGAATAACCCGTGCGGACGGGCTTGATTTGTATCACGTTCTCGTGTTTATTAGTATTGATTTACGTTCATCGATTAATTAAAATCTTGCACTTAGCCAAAAACAAAGGTTTGAACTAAAGAGTTTCAATAACGTTTAAACACAAATGGTTTTATCAAGCTTGATGTTTGCCTTGGATATTTTCTCTAAAGAGCATTTATAACCGTCTTGCTCTAGCAACAGAGCCAATTTAGTGCAAAATCGAATGGATTAAGTCAAAAAAAGGGTATCACTGAAGTTGTAGAATTTCTTCTAGTCAACTTTCATCCTTATAAACTTTACTTCGATGACCTATTTCCACAACATTTACTAGTAAAACATCATCAAAAATCTCGTAGATAACGCGATAATCACCTACTCTAATCCTATAAGCATTTTCTTGACATTTTAGCTTTTTTACCCCGTTGGGGCGGGGTTCTATGGCTAAATCATCAATTTTAACTTGTATACGTTCTTGAAGTTCTGGCGATAATTTTTTTAGTTGTTTTAATGCCCCCTTTAAGATTTCAACTTTATAACTCACGCTACTTCCTTTTTTCTTTCTGTTTCCAGTTCTTTTTTAGCTTCTTCCCATGACATCGAGCCGTCAATCTCAGCAGATTTTTTAGCTTGCTCGTAGGCTTTTAAATCTTCTTCATCCTCTTCATCTTCAATTTTTTTCAAGAAAGCATAAATTTCATCTAAAGTGCTGTCGTAAGCTTGGTTTAGCAGTACGTTAATATCTTTAATTAATTGTTCGCGTTCTTGTTCACTTTTCATTGTTAGTTAGGAATGATTATTTTTACTTTTTCTGTCACCGCCCCTAGTTTCACCTAAAGGCTTCTCATTATAATCGATGATACCTATCGTAGAGTTTACGTTCCTACCATAAAACAAAATCCACCTACACATCTCAGTGTCAGGTGGACTTGATGATTCTTAGTGGATCCGAGCAGAGTCGAACTGCTGTCCAAACTGGGTATTGACCCCCCGCTCATTCACAGGTTTAGCCTTTCTTACCCTCAAGGCGGGGAACGTTCATTATCCCGAACGGTAGGATTCTCTGGTGAAGTCTTTGTCAACAAGCCTACCAGAGGAAACTTGTTAACGCATCCGTTGGGGTTTGCCCCTAGCCCTTAACGGAGTCAGACTAGAAGCGCTCGAACCGTTAGAGGTATTTAGGCAACTGCTACAGCAGCTTCCTTACGAGCAAATTTTACGATGTTGTTCGCATTTACTTTTTTTTGAGCCTTGTATTTGCGAGAGATGACTCACTCTCGACCTGAATCACAGAGTAGCTTTCGCCAGCCTGTCGAAACCGGTGCGGACCCATGAGGTTCTTATATTCTCATTATAGTGTGCAGTTTTAAACTTAGACACTATATTGAGAAATTTTCTCGATTTTTAGTAAGGAGATGAAGAGGGAGGGAGGCGAAATTTGTCTTCGCGTCTCCGTGTCTTTGCCTCTCCATGTCTTCGTCGTATCCCTGTCCTAGCTTAAGGCTTGAGCACCGCCAACAACCTCAAGAATTTCTTGAGTGATTGAAGCTTGACGGGCTTTGTTGTAAGACAGAGTAAGGGTGTTAATTAACTCAGCTGCGTTGTCACTGGCATTGCTCATGGCTGTCATCCGCGCTGCCAGTTCACTTGCTGCTGATTCTTGCAGCGCTCGCAATAGCTGGTTAGTTAAGTAAAGAGGTAGCAAAGAATCCAGAATTTGCACCGGATCTTGCTCGAAAATCATGTCATTGGGAAGAGACCGAACTTGAGCAGTTACTTTCTGCCTTTCTACTTCAAACTGACCACCGCGAGTTGTCAGACGAAAGATTTCGTCATCTGCGGTTTCTAAACCTTGAGTGTCAAGGGGAAGCAGAGTTTGTACTACCGGACGAGAGCTAACTAGAGAGACAAAGCGAGTGTAAATTAACTCGATTCTGTCTACGCTTTCTGAAAGGAATAAAGAAAGGAGTTCGTTAGCAATGTTGGAAGCTTCAGCTGCGGTGGGAATTTGCTCTAAGCCGGTATAGACAGCATCAATTGGTTGATCGCGACGTTGGAAGTACTGTGTGGCTTTGCGCCCTACGATCACAAATTTGTAATCTACACCTTCTGCTTTGAGTTCCTTGGCACGATTTTCCGCACGCTTGATGACGTTGGTGTTATAACCACCGCACAAACCCCGATCGCCTGAAATTACCAACAGCCCCACTGACTTAATTTCCCGCTTTCTGAGCAAGGGCAGGTTTGCTTCTTCAAACCGCAGACGGGCTTGCAAACCGTAGAGTACTTGGGCGAGGCGATCGGCAAAGGGGCGAGTGGATAGTACCTGTTCTTGGGCGCGACGTACCCTCGCTGCCGCCACTAGCCGCATAGCTTCTGTAATTTTTTTGGTATTTTTAACCGATTGAATGCGATCGCGTATTGCTTTGAGGTTAGCCATAATCTTTGATTAGAGACTAGGGATTAGAGGCTAGGGACTAGAGAGATTAAGAATTAGAGGTTAGGGATTGGGAAGATGAGTATTACCAGAATTTAGGGGATTTAATCTACAACCCTAGCCCCTAGTCCCTAACCCCTATCCCCTAATTATGCTGTTGCCAAGAAGGTCTTCTTGTATTCATTAATTGCTTCCTTCAGGGCAGCTTCTTCGCTATCACCCAGTACTTTCTGTGATTGCACACCTTGAACATACTGAGGTTTGCTAGTCTTTAAGTACTCGCGTAAACCCTTAGAGAAAACAGTAATTTTATCGGCGGGGATATCGTCCAAATAACCGTTAATACCAGCATAAAGAATAGCCACTTGCTCATACACTGCTAGAGGTGAGTTTTGCGGTTGCTTCAAGAGTTCCCGCAAACGCTGACCCCGTGCTAACTGGTCTTGGGTGGCTTTATCTAAGTCAGAAGCGAATTGTGCGAAGGCTTGCAGTTCATCAAACTGTGCCAACTCCAACTTCAACTTACCGGCAACTTTTTTCATTGCCTTGGTTTGAGCGGCAGAACCTACCCGTGAGACGGAAATACCGGGGTTAATCGCAGGACGAATACCAGCGTTAAATAAGTCAGCAGAAAGGAAGATCTGACCGTCGGTAATCGAAATTACATTGGTGGGAATGTAAGCAGATACGTCACCTGCTTGAGTTTCGATGATTGGCAGGGCAGTCATGCTACCTTTACCCAATTCGTCACTCAGTTTAGCTGCTCGCTCTAATAAGCGAGAGTGGATGTAGAACACGTCTCCAGGATAAGCTTCCCGTCCGGGAGGACGACGCAGCAGCAAGGACATTTGTCGATAAGCTGCGGCTTGCTTAGAAAGGTCATCGTAAATAATTAGGGTGGCTTTGCCTTTGTACATAAAGTACTCAGCTAGTGTCGCACCTGTATAAGGAGCAAGGTATTGTAGGGTGGCAGGGTCACTGGCATTGGCAGCAACAACGATGGTGTAGTCCATCGCGCCTCTGTCTTGCAGTGTTTGGACGACGTTTGCCACAGTAGAGGCTTTTTGACCGATCGCTACGTAGACACAAATTACATCTTCTTCTTTTTGATTGAGGATGGTGTCAATTGCGATCGCTGTTTTACCAGTTTGACGGTCACCAATAATCAACTCTCGCTGACCACGACCGATGGGAATCATCGCGTCAATAGCAGTGATTCCGGTTTGCATGGGTTCGTGTACGGAGCGGCGCGCTACAATACCAGGTGCTGGAGATTCAATCAAACGGTTTTCATTGGTTTTGAGTTCTCCCTTGCCATCAATGGGACGACCCAAAGCATCAACAACGCGTCCAATTAAGGCTTCTCCTACTGGCACTTGAGCAATTTTGCCAGTAGCGGTAACGGTGCTACCTTCTTGAATTTCATGACCTTCACCCATCAACACCGCACCCACGTTGTCTTCTTCTAAGTTGAGGGCGAGACCAATGGTGCCATCTTCAAATTCTAATAGCTCACCCGCCATCGCTTTTTCTAGGCCGTAAACGCGGGCGATACCATCACCTACTTGCAAAACCGTACCAACGTTAGCAACTTTGACTTGTTGGTCGTATTGCTCGATTTGTTGTTGGATAATGCTGCTGATTTCGTCAGGTCTGATGCTAATTGCCATTTGTCTATTTTCTTGCTGTCGAGACGGAAAGATTCAAAAGTTAGGAGTTTAGAGTTAGGAGTTAAGAATTAAATTTTAGTAGGTGGACAGAGCTAAACGTAAAATGCTTATTGTCAGAAACTAAATAGGAGAAGCTTTTTACCTTCTGCCTACTGCCTTCTGCCTCTTTGAAGCTTTGAGCCTCCTTCGGAGGAGCTTTGCTAACGGAGGAAACCTCCGCACCCTTACGGGAAGACGCCGGAGGCGTCTACAAACTTCTCTCTGCCTTCTACTTAGTAGTTGAGAGTTACAAGTTCAGAACCAAAATCTGTTACTCATAACCCAGAATTCATAACTCATCACTCATAACTTTCTAGGCACTGGTTAGGCGCAAAGAAAGGCGACGCAGTTGACCTCGCAAACTTGCGTCAATTACCTGAGAACCCACTTTTATAATGACACCACCGATGATGTCACGATCAATTTTGGTGTCTAGTTCTACTTCGCGAGCCTTGGTCATAGCAATGACCTTTTCTTTCACTGCTGAGGACTGCGCTTCGGTCAGAGGTACGGCAGATATTACTTCTGCTAACACTGTTTGTTTGAGTTGCCGCAACAGCACCAAATATTGCTGGCAAATATCTTCCAGCAAAAGAATGCGCCGTCTATCTACCAGCAGCATCAAAAAGTTACGGAGATAAGTGTTAGTACCTTCACCGAAGATACGATTGATGACTGCCTTTTTATCCTCTGGTGGAATAAAAGGATTGCCAAAAAAGTTCCGCAGTTGCTCGCTTTCAGACAACAAGTTCAGCAAAGAGCGTATATCCTCACCAAACTCTTCTGTCTGGTTTTTTGATTGCGCTACCGACATTAAAGCCTGTGCGTAAGGCTGGGCTATTTCGGCTGTTGCGATATTAGTTTTCATCCCTTGCCTCCCAGTAGCGCGATGCTGCGATCAATTAATGTTTGTTGGGCATTGTCAGAAATTCCACTTTTGAGTTCTGACTCCGCTTTTTGCAATGCCATCGCGACTACCTGCTGCCGTAGTTGAGCGATCGCTCGCTCTCTTTCCGCACTTAAATCACGGGCAGCGGTTTCTTTCAAACGTTGCACATCTTCTGCTGCTCGTGCCAAAATTGCTTCACGAGTTGCCTGAGCGTTTTCTTCAGCAGATTTACGAATTTGTTGTGCCTCTGCTTGTGCCTTAGTCAACTTCTGCTGTGCGTCGGAAAGCTGTTCAGCAGCTTGTTTTAAGCGCTCTTCTGCTTCCCGAATTGCTGTTTCAATATTTGAGCGCCGCTCGCTCAAAGTGTTGCCTACAACTTTACGCCCAAAGTAAAATAATACGCCAATCAGAATCGCTAGGTTAATGATGTTGGTTTCTAAAATGTCTAAGTTGAGACCGAAACCGCCTTCTGCTGATTCTGCTTCTGCCAATGCTTCTGTGGCTAGTAATAAGACAGTTCCTATGATACCCATCTACAACTGCGCTGCTCCCTTGCTAGTAAGTTTAGAACTTTCCCCAAAGGAAAAAAGGGAAAAAAGTGTCAATGCGTGACACTTAATTCAGCGCTTACAGAGACTACGCCCCGCTGCGCGTATGCCTTTTTTGGAACCGATTTTGCGAGCTTGATCAAAATAGCTCTACTTCCCAACTAAACTTGGTTCCAATAGTTTTTCTAGAATTTGCCTGCTAAAGGCATCTACCTGTTGTTCTAAAGAACGTAAAGCTTCCTGCTTTTGCTGTTCTATTTCTTGAGCCACTTGTTCTCGTTGAGCTTGAGCTTCTCTTTGCGCTTGGGCGATTTTCTCAGCAGTAATTTTCTGAGCATCTTCCTGAGCATGAGTTACAACTGCTTGGGCTTGCTTACGAGCATCCGCAAGCTGCTGCTCATATTCCTTTGTCAATCGCTCAGTTTTAGCCAAGCGTTCGCGAGCTTCAAGGTTATTCGTTCGGATGTAGTTATCGCGATCGTCCAATGCCTTGGTCAGTGGCTTATAGAAAATCACATTCAATACAGCTGCCAACAGCAGGAACTGCAATGCCATCAAGGGCAAGGTAGCATCGAAATCAAACATTTCTCTCCTCTTTGGCTGGGACAGCAGTTTTCATGGCAATATTTCAGTTAACCCTTGATTATGTGACTAGAGACCCAATAAATATAAAGGGTCACTCTAGACAACAGACGTGATTGTTCACGTCTGTTCATCAACAAAAGAGTTTTAAGTCTTAGGAAAATGGGTTAGCAAACAATAACACCAGCGCAATCACTAGACCATAAATTGTCAGTGATTCCATGAAAGCTAGGGTTAACAGTAGAGTACCGCGAATTTTTCCTTCTGCTTCTGGCTGACGGGCAATACCTTCTACTGCTTGACCAGCAGCATTCCCTTGACCAATACCAGGGCCGATTGCAGCTAAACCAATTGCCAAAGCGGCAGCAAGAACTGAAGCAGCAGAAATTAATGGATCCATTTTGATTTTCCTTACTTCGACTACAAAACGAACGGTTTTTGATTTGAGATTTTAGATTTTGAATCAAACTCAAAATTCGAGCTGCCAAAATCTAAAATTACATCAACTGAGGACTTTACCAGTTATTCAGTGATCAGTTATCAGTTTTTCTTTACTGTTCACTGTTCACTGTATCTAATGTTCCTCATGCTCTTCACCACCATGTCCCTCCATCGCCTCATGAATATACGCGCCTGCTAATGTGGCAAAAACCAGGGCTTGAATGGCACTAGTAAATAACCCCAAAGCCATTACCGGCAGAGGCACGAATAGAGGAACTAAAAGAACCAGCACTGCCACCACTAGTTCATCCGCCAAGATGTTACCAAAAAGTCGGAAGCTTAGGGACAGAGGCTTGGTGAAATCTTCTAGAATCGCGATCGGTAGCAGGATCGGTGTCGGCTCGATATACTTTTTAAAGTATCCCAGACCGCGCTTGCTAAAACCGGCGTAAAAGTAAGCCAAAGATGTCAGCAACGCTAGTGCTACTGTCGTATTGATGTCATTGGTCGGAGCAGCTAACTCACCCGATGGGAGTTTGATGATCTTCCACGGTACCAAAGCACCCGACCAATTTGAGATGAAGATAAACAAAAACAGTGTGCCAATAAATGGCACCCAAGGACGGTACTCTTTCTCACCAAGTTGGTTTTTTGTCAGATCGCGAATAAATTCCAAGGCATATTCCATCAAGTTTTGTATGCCACTAGGAATTTTCTGGATGTTCCGAGTCGCAGCAAGTGAAGCCACTACTAGAACGGCAATCACAAACCAAGAGGTGAGAAAAACTTGCCCGTGTATTTTTAGATTGCCCAATTGCCAGTAGAAATGTTGACCGACTTCTAATTCGGCAAGGGGAACAGAATTGAAGAAGTTCAGAAAATTCAGCATTTCCTTCCCATATCAATTATTTCTCCAATCTTAGCTGGAGAGCAGGAACAGGAGCCTGGTGTGGATTTTCTTTCCAAAAACCTCACATTGAGCTATTTCAAGGTTGTCGAGGATTCGGTAAAGCAGAGAGAAATCCCTCCCTGATGACGTAGAAGATGAGCGTTGCTTTATAAGTGAGAAAACCCAAAAATATGGGCAATATTTGTAGCTGATTCCACCGAGATGCCACTAGAATTATGATTACTAGTAAAGCAAACCGATTTTTACTCAGCTGCCGTTTTTCTTGACCCAATCGCTCAACATCTTTTGCCAACATCCTTACATAAACCATGCCAGTAGCTGCCCCAAGAAGATAATTTAGGGCAATGTTTAGGGAATAAAAAATCCACACAGAGATAAAAATAATCCCCGTCAAGACAAGTGTAATTACCAAAAACTCCTGATAGAGTTTATAAAACTCCTGCATGGAGTCTACTGGTTCTGTGTCCTCAAAACCAGATTGAGTATCTTGTCGTGTTGTTGGTGTGGGATCAGTTGATTCATCAGACAAGCTCACGGGACTCGAAACCAGTACAGCTAATTATGTTGACTGCACATTCAGCCAGCTAAATCATATCACGATTGAGTAACAATACTTTAGAAAAAAACAATTCACTTAACTGTTAACCAATGGGAACGGAGTGTGGAGAGTGCAAGATAGCAAGCTGGAATGAGCGAGGAAGAAAACTATTTCTCCTCTGGTACCTTTACTATGCTATCTCATGCTTCTTTGGACTGTGTGTTTTTCTCAAGTAATGGCAGCACCATTTCTGGTTCTTGTTACCAGGTTCAACCTGGTAACGAGGGTTTAGTGGCTCTGCTTAGTGGCTGTTGTAAGCAGAGGGGCTTCAGGAGATAGGGAGAACAACTAACCACTATAGGGCGGGTTTAAAACATAAATTGTCTTTTTCAACCGTAAAGATAGTCAGTAAAACCAGCCCCTACCAATGACCAATAACCAATTAAGCAGGTGTTAATAAAATTAGCTGCTGCTTGAGGAATTTTCTGACTTCATCTAAACTAAGCTGCAAATTTGCCAAAATCTCAGCCACTGTTGAGTGACTATTACACTTTTGCAAAAACTCCAGCTCGACTGGTGACAAGTTGACTATTTGGTAATCGTAATTAAATATACATTGACTAGGAAAGCCATCAATACAGGGATTAAGTTCAGGAATGGCTGCCAAAAGAATTTTATTGTCTGACCAATCAGCTTTAGCAAGCGGAGGGCGACCGAGGAAAAACTCGTAATGGGTAACTTCTGGATCAAGTAATTCTATAAGACGGTAGCGTTGGCGATCACTTAATTTTTTTGCTCGTTCAACCAACTCTGGTGCTTTGCTCAAAAGTCTGTCTAAATCCCAAAAACCAGGATTAGAGAAACCAATAAATTTTAATCCCGATGCATCAATTAATTCAAATAAAGTCTCAATATTGTAGTCTATCTCCTGGGGATGGACATACATATCGGCAAAGCACTCGTCACGCTGATTTTCTAGCGACCAACGTTCCCTTTCTCGCTTGACAAGTCGATTAGTTTCTGGAAGTGAGGCAAATATCTTTCGTCCTACCTGAACACCATCGCGGTAGTCACCCTGTTTTTCCCCTTGGAGGAGAGCGATCGCTTTTTGCATCAGTTGAATTTCCCAGCGTCCCAATTCCCCATAAACAAAGATGTGCATCAAGCCGCCAGGGGCTAACTTTGTTGCTAAGGCTTGAATACCACGAATCGGATCGGGTAAGTGGTGCAGCACTCCTACGCAATTAATAAAGTCAAACTCACCCGGAAGCTGTTCTACGTCGTACAAGCTGAGGTGATGAAACTCAACGCGGTTGGCTCCAGAACGCTGACAACGCTCTTTTGCTACTTCTAAAGCACCTGCACTGAGGTCAATGCCCACAACACTAGCTTCAGGATTAAGGTGGACTAGGTACTCTGTTCCTACCCCTGTACCACAACCAGCATCCAAAATGCGGATGTCTTGCTTTTGAGGTTTTTTTCCTATGCAGAAGTTGTAGGCAGCTAGCCAATTCCAACGCCAGTTATAACCTGGGGGCGGTTCGTCTAGCAGTGGTTCAGGGGGAAAAGGGTAGGTGTTGTATAAATTGGCAACAGCAGCGCTAATTGTTTGTGAGTCAGACATATCTGGAGCTGAAATCGCAGTATTTTTGAGTTTATCGCTTGTAGTTGCTATTTAGGGAATTGTTGAGTTGGCAGTAGCTTGTGATGTTAAACCATGGCTTAGGAAATGCGATCGCCTCAAAAACATCGACACATTCAATCGCATGGATGTTATGGCTGTCAGATAAAATTAAGTTAGCTAATACCCTTTTGGTCAAGTCCTTGCATGAGGCTTTTTTCGCTATAGATACAAAACTTAGGTTTTCTCTCAGAAAACTGTAGCAATCATCTTAAAGAGCCGACACATTAACACTACAGTTTCTACACACTTCTTAATAAAGCCCCAGATAAATCGCAAAACGTTCTAATCTAAAAGCTGATTGGGTTAATTTTTTTCTGGCAGATGAGAAGGCGGCACGGGAATGCATAACTATATCCGTGTGTCAAGCCCAAAACTGGCCCAGACTTAACACATAAACGCATATGATGGGAGTTTTACAAATCCGATGAGTGTTAAGGCAAGTGGTGGAAGCTCAGTTGCGCGTCCGCAACTATACCAAACCCTAGCAGTATCAACCATTTCTCAGGCAGAGCAGCAAGATCGCTTTCTGGGAGCTGGTGAACTGAGTGAACTGGCTAATTATTTTGCATCTGGTGCAAGACGTTTAGAAATTGCCCAGATTCTAACTGACAATTCCGAGATAATTGTTTCTCGTGCTGCCAACAGAATTTTTGTTGGGGGCTCACCTATGGCTTTCTTAGAAAAGCCCAGGCAACCAGAAGTAGCGATGGCAGTAGCAGCTGCTGCATCTTCCTCGGATGTTAGAGATGCAATGAAATTGGGAACTGTCACCTATGTGGAAACTCGTGGTGGCTTCCTAGAAAATTTACGTTCCATCTTTAATTCTTCACCTAGCGGCCCGACTCCTCCAGGATTCCGGCCAATTAATATTGCCCGTTATGGCCCAGCTAACATGGCGAAGAGCTTGCGGGACTTATCCTGGTTCCTGCGCTATGCCACTTATGCGATCGTTGCTGGTGACCCTAACATCATCGCTGTAAATACGCGTGGTCTACGGGAAATAATTGAAAACGCCTGCTCTGGTGAAGCAACAATTGTGGCTTTGCAGGAAATGAAAGCAGCTGCGCTTTCTTATTTCCGCCAAGATTCTGAGGCAGCAGACATTGTGTCTCAGTACATGGATGTTTTGATTTCAGAATTCAAAGCACCCAGCCCTTCTAATAAACTGCGGCAGCGTCCTTCTGGTGATCAACAAGGTTTACAACTGCCCCAGGTTTACTTCAATGCAGCTGAAAGGCGTCAAAAGTTTGTGATGAAGCCTGGGCTATCTGCAGCCGAAAAAACTGAGGTTGTCAAGGCAGCATATAGGCAAATCTTTGAGCGTGACATTACTCGCGCTTACAGCTTGTCCATATCTTATTTAGAATCCCAGGTTAAGAATGGCGACATCTCAATGAAAGAGTTTGTTCGCCGCCTTGGCAAATCTCCACTTTATCGCAAACAATTTTACGAACCCTTTATTAACAGCCGTGCTCTAGAACTTGCTTTTCGTCATATTTTGGGAAGAGGGCCTAGCAGCCGAGAAGAGGTACAAAAATACTTTGATATTGTTTCCAAAGGTGGTCTAGCAGCATTAATTGATGCTTTGGTAGATTCTGAGGAATACTCTGACTACTTTGGCGAAGAAACAGTACCTTACATCCGCGGTTTGGGTCAAGAAGCTCAAGAATGTCGTAACTGGGGGCCACAGCAAGATCTGTTTAAATACAGTGCGCCTTTCCGCAAAATACCTCAGTTTATCACGACCTTTGCTGACTACGAACAGCCTCTGCCCGATCAACATCCCTACGGTTCCGGTAACGATCCGCTAGAAATTCAGTTCGGAGCAATCTTCCCGAAAGAAACTCGCAACCCCAGCAGCCGTCCTGCTCCTTTTGGTAAAGATACAAGACGCATCCTCATTCACCAGGGGCCAGCGACTAACAACCAGACTGGCAACCCCAGCGCTCGTGGTGAGTTTCCTGGCACTTTGGGTGCAAAAGTTTTCCGCTTGGATCAAATTCCCAGAACACTGAGCAAGGGAACTGGCAAGGGTGCAAGCGTTAAATACTCCGAAAGCTCCACTCAAGCGTTAATTCGGGCAGCTTACCTGCAAGTTTTCGGTCGCGATGTCTACGAAGGACAGCGACTAAAAGTGCAAGAAATTAAGCTAGAAAACGGCGAAATTTCTGTACGTGAGTTTATTCGGGCTTTGGCGAAGTCAGATCTGTTCCGCAAGCTGTACTGGACGCCGCTATATGTGTGTAAGGCGATCGAGTACATCCACCGTCGCTTGTTGGGACGTCCAACCTATGGTCGTCAAGAAAACAATAAGTACTTTGATATTTGCTCCAAGAAAGGCTTTTATGCCTTAGTGGACGCCATCATTGACTCACAAGAGTACAGTGAGGCCTTTGGTGAAGATACAGTTCCATACGAACGGTATTTGACCCCATCTGGTGTGGCTTTGCGGAAACTCCGCGTTGGTAGCATCCGCGAAGATGTGGGTGCGAAAGTTGAGAAGGAAGAAACACCACGCTTTGTAGAACTGGGTACTGTCAAAGAAAGCCGGACAGAACCTGATGTTCAATTCCGTATCAACCAAGGCGTTAGCAAAAAGCGCGAACAAAGGAAAATCTTTAAGTTGGTGGCGGGTACAAACGACAAAGTCGCCGTACAAACTGTAATTAGCGCTGCCTATCGCCAGATTTTCGAGCGGGATATTGCACCTTATGTTGCTTCTTCCAGAGAATTCAAAGTATTGGAAAGTAAGCTTAGTAACGGTGAAATCACTGTTAAGGAATTCATTGAAGGTTTAGGTTGTTCTGGCTTATACCTAAAAGAATTCTATGCGCCTTATCCTAATACTAAGGTGATTGAGCTTGGTACCAAGCATTTCTTGGGAAGAGCACCAGCAGATCAGGCGGAAATAAGGAAGTATAATCAGATTCTTGCAACTCAGGGTATTCGCGCCTTTATTCGAGCAATGCTAAATACTCCAGAATACCTGCAAGCATTTGGTGAAGACACCGTACCTTTTAACCGCTTTGCAACTTTACCAGCGGCAAACTTCCCGAATACTCAGAAGCTATACAACCAGCTGACCAAGCAAAGCAAGGATATTGTCATCCCCAGCTTTGAGCCAACCAAGTCGCGGATGAATGTAGCCCAAATGCCAATTATGGCAAAGGCGATCGCAGACATGGCGGCACAAGCAAAGGTGATCGATAAGAGCAAGCCATTGTTTGTTGAACTAGGTCGTTCCTTTAACGATGGTCGCGGACAGTCGGTAGAAGTGGGTGTAGGTACTACCCGCCGCAAACCGGCACGTATTTACCGCATGACTGTAGGGGCAAACCAAGCAGAAATGCAACAGGTGATGAACGCCATTTACGTTCAGGTAATGGACGTATTTAGTGGTCAGATTCCTCAGTATTTCCGCCGTTCTGATTTAGAAAGCAAACTGCGGAACGGAGAAATTTCTGTACGCGAGTTTGTGCGCGATCTAGCTAGCTCCGAAATTTATCGCAAGCGCTTCTACACCCCCTATCCCAACACCAAGGTGATCGAATTCCTCTTCCGTCACCTGTTGGGACGTGCACCAGCTACTCAGGCAGAAATTCGCCAGTACAACAAACTACTGGCTGATGGCGGCTTGAAAGCAGCTGTAGAGGCGATGGTGAATAGTCCAGAGTATACCCGTTACTTTGGTGAGGATGTAGTGCCTTATCAGCGCTATCCGTCCCTACCTGCGGGTAACTACCTCGGCAGTGTCAAGGCAGCAGCAGATCTAGTCAAGCAGTCTTGGTCTAGCTTGTCTCCATCTGTATTAACTGGGCGCTATAGCCAAAGTTAAAGACTGGTCATTTTCTTTGGCTATCTTTTGGTCGGGATAAAGATCCAGAACAACTTTTGTATAGCAGAGGAAACGAGGGGAGTTGCACACTCCCTCGGCTCCTCTAGCTTGTTTTGGCTCTTGTTGCAACTTTTCGTAACATTGCTTTCAGAATAGTGGTGCGACTTTAAACATGAAAAGTAATGTTACAAACTGTTAAAAGCAGTCATAAATGCTCAACATAATGCCCGAAAATAATTCCGGAAGGTAGCTGAATTTATAAAGCTTGTTTACTCTTAATTACTCAAGCATCTTAAAATAACTGCTGAGTCTAACAAAAGTGAAGACAAGTTAAATCAGCCACTGAAAAGTCGCACCAGTATAATCAAATTCTGGTTTTATTCGTATTGGAGGAATCCATTAATGAGTATCGTCACGAAGTCCATCGTGAATGCAGATGCAGAAGCCCGCTATCTCAGCCCTGGCGAACTGGATCGGATTAAGAGCTTTGTTTCTGGTGGTGAAAAGCGCCTACGGATTGCTCAGGTTTTGACAGATAACCGTGAGCGGATTGTTAAGCAAGCTGGCGATCAGCTCTTCCAAAAGCGCCCTGATGTTGTTTCTCCTGGTGGCAACGCTTACGGTCAAGAAATGACCGCTACCTGCTTACGCGACCTAGATTACTACCTCCGCCTTGTTACCTACGGTGTTGTAGCTGGTGATGTCACCCCAATTGAAGAAATTGGTATTGTGGGTGTTCGTGAAATGTACAAGTCTCTCGGTACTCCCATCGATGCCGTTGCAGCTGGTGTAAGCGCAATGAAGAATGTTGCTGCTTCCCTGTTGTCTGCTGATGATGCTTCTGAAGCAGGCGCTTACTTCGATTACGTCGCTGGTGCTTTGGCGTAGGTAAAGCTGTTTCTGTGCTAAACAGAAGTATTGCAATAAAGTTGGAAATAAGGAAATAACAACATGCAAGACGCAATTACCGCTGTTATTAATTCTTCAGACGTTCAAGGTAAGTACTTGGACACTGCTGCTCTAGAGAAGCTCAAGGGCTACTTCTCAACTGGAGAACTACGTGTACGTGCTGCTACCACAATCGCTGCTAATGCTGCTGCGATCGTGAAAGAAGCTGTGGCTAAGTCCCTCCTGTACTCTGATATCACCCGTCCCGGCGGTAACATGTATACCACTCGCCGCTATGCTGCTTGCATCCGCGATTTGGATTACTACCTCCGCTATGCTACCTATGCTATGCTGGCTGGTGATCCTTCCATTTTGGACGAGCGCGTACTCAATGGCTTGAAGGAAACCTACAACTCTCTGGGTGTACCCATCGGTGCTACTGTACAAGCTATCCAATCAATGAAGGAAGTAACCGCTAGTTTGGTAGGCCCTGACGCTGGTAAAGAAATGGGTGTTTACTTTGACTATATCAGCTCTGGTTTGAGCTAGGAGATAGTTTGCGCTTAAGAGTTTAGGTGCGACTTTAAATTAAGGTCTGGAAATCAGTCGTGAGTGCTAGGGTGTTATGTCGCTTATCAAGCTAAATAAATGAATGATGAGTGATAACTGTCTAGTATTGACGCTTGATTTCCAGCCTTGGAATGAATAAAGACAAAAAAGACAAGATTTTGAAATAAATAAAGTTTTCACTTTCGCTACAGGAGATTTACGACAATGTCGCGCTTATTTAAAATTACTGCTTGCGTTCCCAGCCAAACTAGAATTCGCACTCAACGGGAATTGCAAAATACTTACTTCACTAAGTTAGTTCCTTATGAAAACTGGTTCCGCGAACAGCAACGTATTCAAAAAATGGGCGGCAAAATCGTTAAAGTAGAATTAGCTACTGGTAAGCAAGGAACAAATACTGGTTTAGCTTAATGTAATTGCTATAGACCAAATTATTGTAGGGAGTTGTAAGAGGTCAAACAGACCTCTTTTTCGTATTATTAATCAAAAGTACAAGCATCTTGCCGATTTGGTAATATACATGTACTACTGATAGAGATAATAGCTAATACCGATTTTGGATTAAAACATTTTGAAACAAGACTCCCTATGCCAATTTGGTATAAAAAGGAGCTATTAATAATGTGAGATCCCCGACTTTTCTAAAAAGTCGGGGATCAGTGTTTTTAGTTCATTTATATTGACTGACTAAATTTGATAGCCTTCTTGTAAAAATCAGTTTGTTTGAAAATAGGAAGAGTACAAAAGGTTCAATTAAACATTTTCAAGAGACGATATCCACGCGTATACAGTGGAACTGGGCTTCCTACTTTCTGCCTTGCCTTTGCCTCCTCAACAGTTTCATCAAATATAATTAGTGTTTCCTTACCCACCTTCAACCACTCTTGATAAGGTACGCTCATATCTTCTTCTACACCACCAATACTTGGTGGTAACATTGCCCGGTATGCTTCGTTGAATTTTCTGCGAAATCTAAAATCTACTGAAATTCTTAATCCTTCTGCTTTACGTCTAACTGTTTGGTGCAAACCGCGGGCATCGTTGAAGTACATTGTACCATGTTGTAGTTGTGCTTCTGGATAGGAGACAACCATTGGAATATCTCTACCTTCATCAAAGTCGGACATTATCCGCATGGCTTGTAGTTCCATTTCACGGTGCATTTCACCAGCTTCAATAGTTATATTGTCTATGTCACCAAACAGCGGCAAAATTACAACTGTTGCATCTGCTGGAACTCCTGCCCAAACATCGCTATGGCATTTTGAGCTAGCAAAGGGTAAACGAGATTTTTCTGGATCGGTTTTGCCGTATACCAGGCGGAGATTTACTGGCAAATCTACTGCATCGATTAAGTCATTTGCTCCTAATTGGTAAAAAGCTTCAGCAACGCTCTTTTGAAAAAGGTTAAAAACCAGAGTGTGTTCTCGCTTTGGCATCAAAAGTCCAGTTCCGGTATAGTTAGGCAAAGTATTTCTTGCTTCTAGCAATCTCTGGAGCATTTGTGCTTCTGAGAGAATGATGGGGCTATTTAAACAAGCTGAAATGTAAGTTGCTGCTGCAATTTTGATTTGCTGGAAGAGTTCAGGCTTTAACTTGTGTTCAAACAGTAGTCGATACTGCCGCTTGGTAGCAATGCGATCGCTCAGTTCATCAAATAGTTGATCGCCTAGTTGAGAGAATGCGATCGCACGCTCATATTCTGAATGCTTGTTCAGTTCTGCTCTAGCTAACAATCCTTTCATGATTATCCTCACTCAATTTTTGTGATTGAATACAGTTGGGTTTAGAAATAGAGAAATATAATTTCTAACTGATAAATTCTACTGGTTTTATAGATTAATAATAAAGTTCTTACTAATCTAATCTAATGAAAACCAATAATCTTATATTGAATGAATATAAATGAATTTAAAAGAGTAATAACTCGGATGAATTCTGTAAATCATAAATAAAGAGTATGAGGAGAATCATTTAAAAATTTTAAAGCATATTTAATTATGAAGCTTAATCGAATAAAGATGAAATTTTCTTGAGGTATTATCTAGCTTTGTATGAATTTACTAGTAAATAAATAGAAGATAGTGTGAACATTATAGTTTTGGCTGACTCTAGCAACTTCTTGATATCGAAGTAATAAAAATCAGTAAAATCAACATTATCAACAAAATATACAATTGCTAAAACTATAGGTAGCTGGTAAAAGCTTATTCTTTTGAGAAAGAGTCGATTGATTATCAGTAATTAAGTTGAAGTATGACTTATAAGCTTTTTCAGGCTTAGGACTCAAACTTGTTTGTTTCTGTTCTTCTCGGATTTGACAGATTGTATATTCTTAATGCCAAAGGATTGTAATTTAGTTAAGTACACAATCTAGGTATTAAAAACGAGCATAAAGACAGTTTTGTTTCTGAATTATGCTGTATAACTTTTGAGAATGATTTAAAACCAACTATTTATGCAAACGTCAGGATCTTAACCAAATAGATTTCTTGAATTGAACTAATAAAAAACTGAAAAAAATGACAATCTCAAATAATAAAAATTCCACTAAAAACCTTTATAACAGTACAGCCTCACAGTGGGTTAGAGGAGAACCTGCTTCACTATCTGACTTTACAGCACGCCCGTTTGTGCTAGAACTTTGCGAGCCTGTTAATGGCTTGCGGGTACTTGATCTTGGTTGTGGCGAAGGTTATTGCAGCCGAGAGTTA
Organism: Chlorogloeopsis sp. ULAP02; assembly: GCF_038404745.2. NCBI lineage: Bacteria > Bacillati > Cyanobacteriota > Cyanophyceae > Nostocales > Chlorogloeopsidaceae > Chlorogloeopsis > Chlorogloeopsis sp. ULAP02. Next base: position 36,540 of record NZ_JAYKTT020000070.1, read on the forward strand.
CGCAAAAGAGGTGCAGCACAAGTATTTGGCATGGATATTTCCGAAGGCATGATTGCCGCAGCAAGCTTGCAGGAAGCAGAAGATTCCTTAGGTATTCAATATCAAGTAGGGTGTGCTACCGAACTCAAACGATTTGGCGATCGCACATTTGACTTGGTAGTTGCAGTTTTCCTTTTTAATTACTTAACAACTGCTCAAACCCAGCAATGCATAGCAGAAGTCGCACGCGTACTTTGCTGTGGGGGTAAATTTGTTTTCAGTGTTCCCCATCCATCTTTTCCCTATATGCGAGAAGCTGCTTATCCCTTCTATTTTGAAGTTGAAGGTAGAGGCTACTTCAGTAAACGAGATTGGCAATTTCCAGGGCGGATATGGAAAAGAGACGGTTCTTGGCTAAATGTGCAATTGGTTCATAAAACCTTAGAAGACTATTTTGATGCTCTCAAAAAAGCAGGCTTCAATACGATGCCAATCTTAAGAGAATTACGAGTTACTCCAGAACATATAGCACTCGATGAATTATTTTTCCGTCCTTTGATTGATTTACCACTTCATCTCGCTATACAGGTATCACGATGAAAAACTTATCTTCTTTTGCTAACGTTCAGGAATCTTTACGTGGAATTACGGCTAATCATCCCCTTTGGAATCATGAGTTTTTAAGCCGTTGTCGTGCTAGACAATTATCCTTGCAAGAGGTACAAGTACTGGCTGTTCAAATGTACAAATTCTCCAAAGAATTTAATCGTATCCTAGCTAGCATTTTATCTTGCTGTAAAGATGAAAGTGCTCAGTTAGTCATCCTAGAAAATCTATTTGACGAAATGGGGCAGGGAGATTTAAATCAATCTCATCCAGAATTATTTCGCCGCTTCACACGTGCACTTGGCATTGACGATGAAATTCTTGCCATCCAGACTCCAACTCTTGAAACTCAAGCCTTAGTTAATACCTATCTACAAATACCACACCAGTATGGTTTTTTAGGTGCAGTTGGTGCAGTGTGTTACGCTTCAGAAGGTATTGTAAGTACACTATATACTCAACTTTATCAAGGCATCATTGGCGCTGCACCTTTACCACAAGAATCTCTGATATTTTTTGAAGTCCATATTGATGTGGATGATAGCCATGCAGCAAAGTTAGCAGCATTGATTGAACCTCGGCTAACCACAAATGAAGAATTAGAAAAGATAAAACTTGCCATTTTAGAAGCAATGAATGCTCGCGTGCAATTCTTTAATGGGGTTCAGCGTCAAATAAACGAGTCTAGCTTGATTGTTAATTCATTGATGCTTATGAATGTATAGCAATAAAAAGTAAAAATACTGTTGTAAGTGTGCTGGATTTAGCAACTAAAATAGCATCCAGCCTACTTTATTTTTCTCTGTCATCCAACGATAGTGTAAAAGCAAAGTTTGGCTATGACAAAAGCTTTCAAAATAGATGTGTAAAATTTATTCTTAAGTCGGATTGCAAGTAAAAAATTTAAATTAGACATAAAAATCAGGAGGCTGAATGTACGGGTTAGTCAATAAAGCAATTCAAGATATGGTGTGTAGCCGCTTTGACGAAAAGATTTGGGAAGAAATTAAGCAAAAAGCAGAGATAGAAGTAGATGTTTTTATCAGAATGGAAGCTTATCCTGATGACATAACTCATAGGTTAGTAAAAGCTGCTAGTGCTGTACTTAATCTGTCACCTCAAGCAGTTATGCAAGCTTTCGGAGAATATTGGGTGCAGTATACAGCACAGGAAGGTTATGGTGAACTGATGGATATGAGTGGGGATAACTTAGTTGAATTTCTAGAAAATCTTGATAACCTTCATGCTCGCGTAGGAATTAGTTTTCCTAAACTGCAACCTCCATCTTTTGAGTGTACAGATACAGAAGAAGAGACTTTAAGCTTACACTATCGTTCAAATAGAGAAGGACTAGCTCCAATGGTGATTGGTTTAGTTAAGGGATTGGGAACAAGATTCGATACAGAAGTTGATATTACCCAAACCCAAAGTCGGGAAGAAGGGGCTGAACATGATGAATTTTTGGTGAAATATAAACCACAATGAGAACAACATGATTCTTACTCAGTTGAGTCTTTCGTTTGATTCATTTGCAAAAGTGTTTCCATTTCATTTTGTAATTAACCACAAATTGGAAATTATACAGGTTGGTTCTGTTCTACAAAGGATTTGTCATAAAGAAATAATTGGTAACTCTTTTGAAGAGCATTTTCAAATTAATCGTCCAAATATTCCTATTGATTTTGATGTTGTTATTAAACAGTCTCGCGCTCTTTTCATCTTGGAATTTCTCCACAATGGAATGCAACTTAAGGGACAAATGATCTATCAATTAGAGCAGAACGTAGTATTTTTTATTGGTTCTCCCTGGCTAACTGATACTAATAGTCTTGCTCCTTTTGGTCTTAAACTCAAAGATTTTGCAATTCACGACCCCATTGTTGATTTTATCTTTTTACTACAAGCTAAGAATATAGCTTTAGCTGATACTGAAAAGTTAACAGCAGAACTAACTCAACAACAAATAGAATTAAAAAGTGCATTGCAAATCAAGGAAAATTTAGCTAAAATTGCTAAATCGCAGGCTGAAAGATTAAAAAAATCTTTAGTGGAATTGCAAGATGCCCAAGCTCAATTGGTTCAAGCAGAAAAAATGTCTAGTCTTGGGCAAATGGTGGCAGGAATAGCTCATGAAATTAATAATCCTATTAATTTTATTTATGGCAATATAAACTATGTTGAGGAGTATGCACGAGACTTATTAAACTTAGTGAAAATATATCAGAAATTTAATTTTAATCAAATATCAGAAATTCAAGACTATCTTAAAAATATTGATTTAGAATACTTAACTGATGATTTACCACAAATCATCAATTCTATAAAAATAGGTGCAGAACGTATTACTGAGATAGTTTTATCTCTTCGTAACTTCTCCCGCTTGGATGAAGCCGAGATGAAAAGAGTTGATATTCATGAAGGAATAGATAGTACTTTACTAATTTTACAACATCGACTCAAAACTCAATCAAATCGTTCTGGTATAGAAATTGTGAAAAAATATGAAAAATTGCCTTTAGTAGAGTGCTACCCCGGACAACTTAATCAAGTATTTATGAATATTATTAGTAATGCGATTGATGCGCTGGATAGCCATAAAGGTAAAAACTCTATGGGAGACAACCATGCTCCTCAAAGTAAAATCACTATCGCCACAGAATTATTAGAAAATAACTCGGTCTTAATCAGAATTGCTGATAATGGTTCAGGTATACCTGAGGCTATTAAATCACAAATTTTTGATCCGTTTTTCACAACTAAACCTGTTGGGAAAGGTACAGGATTGGGTTTGTCAATCAGTTATAAAATAGTAGTAGAAAAACACAAGGGACAACTTAGTTGTGTTTCACAACCAGATCAAGGAACCGAGTTTTGGATCACAATTCCTCTATCAGTTGATAGCCAAACAGTGAATAATGCTGAATCACTGAGTTATGTGATGCAAGAGAGTCTTTAGGAATTGCTCCACAGGAAGTGATATTGGGTTTTGTAGAGAATTACGGAAAAAAAAGGACAGCAGAGCAGTTTCTACTCAATGCCTTGACAAGGATTCGCACGCAGCGCGATGCTGTGGTGCCAAAACTAAATTTGAAGCGTGAATATATTCTACCAATTGGCTTTGCGACATTGGTTCTAGAATAATTAGTTTGTCTGCCACTTCCAGTTTAAAGGCTAATTTCTGTAAAGTTTTAATTTGATAGTTTCTTGCTTGCCCAATCACTGTTAAAGAAGCAGGAAAATGTGGTAGTGGCAGGTGGTGATTATAACACGGTTTACGAATGTGCAGCAGTAGGTGTACCTTTGGTAGCATTCGCTTTTAAACGATTGTACGTTCTTCAGTATCAAAGGGTTTCTGTGGTATACCCTGCACGGAATATCGCAGATGCTGTAGAGATAGTCAGGAAGATTTTAGACAGGATAAATACCAAGGTTGTTCTGTCTGTACCTGATTATATTAACGGTGCTGTACAAGCAGTGCGGTTAATTGCAGGAATTCTGAATGTCGATCAAGTTTGAGGAGCGCGATCGCTCTAGAGCGTACTATTATTAAACGTCGATTGGGAACATCACACTTAAATCCGTACAGATTGTGAATCTACGCCGCTTGATTCCATTGTTTGATAATACCGTGTCCAGCTGGGCATTAGAGGCACGCCTATTACGCTGGTTAACATTAGTTTGGTTATTCTTTGGCTTAGTGATACTATTTTCAGCATCCTATCCTGTTGCTGATGCTCGTCATGATGATGGGCTGTATTACTTTAAACGCCAACTGGTTTGGGTTTTAGTCGCCCTAATATTATTCAACATCACAGTCAACTTACCCCTACGTAAACTTTTGGGTGTATCCCATTGGTTTGTCTTTTTGCTATTGGGATTTATTTTTCTTACCCTAGTGCCAGGGCTAGGAAAAAAAGCTTTTGATGCCTCTCGTTGGATTGCCCTTGGGCCAATTCCAATTCAGCCTTCTGAACTGATTAAACCATTTTTGGTGCTACAAAGCGCAAGACTTTTTGGTCAATGGGATAGACTAAGTTGGCATGTTCGCTTCACTTGGTTGGGTATTTTTTGTCTTGTCATTTTGGGAATTTTAGCGCAACCTAACTTGAGTACAACCGCGCTTTGCGGCATGACTATTTGGCTAATCGCCTTAGCCGCTGGTTTGCCCTACAAATACTTGGGAGGAACAGCAATTGGGGGAGTAGCCTTAGCAGTACTCAGTATCAGCATCAAAGAGTACCAGCGCAAACGGGTGATGTCATTCCTCAATCCTTGGGCTGATGCTACCGGAGATGGCTATCAGCTAGTGCAAAGTTTGCTAGCAGTAGCTTCTGGTGGTACTTGGGGTGCTGGATTTGGGCTTTCTCAACAAAAGCTATTTTACTTACCAATTCAAGACACCGATTTTATTTTTGCGGTGTTTGCAGAAGAATTTGGTTTTGTTGGCAGTATGGTGTTGTTGTTTATTTTAGCGATGTTTGCCACCTTAGGACTAATTGTTGCTCTCAAAACAACTCATCCCATCAACCGACTTGTGGCGATCGGTGTGACAATTTTGATCGTAGGACAATCATTACTCCATATTGGTGTTGCTACAGGTGCCTTACCGACTACTGGTTTGCCATTACCGATGTTTAGTTATGGTGGTAATTCTATGATGGCTAGTCTAGTAGCAGCTGGGTTATTGATTCGGGTAGCACGGGAGAGTAGTGAAGCTGAGGTATTGCCCTTACGGGGATTACCCAAGAATAGACCAGAACACCGACAATATAATAAAACAAAACTTTAATTCTATTCTTTGCAATTTGATCAGACGTAATTTAACGATAACCTCCTTGGGCTAATGCTAAGGAGGTTATTCATTTTATTCATAAACTGATACAATTTCACGTTAATTAGGATACATATAAATTTTGTAGAGACGCGTACACCGCAGGGGTTGCCGTAGGGTAATTTAGCGTCTGTACACTCTCTGTGTTTGTATCAGATTTTTTGTGAAATGGTATGAAATTGAGCGTGCGATCGCGAAAGCAGAAACAATCAAACTTCATTTCTGGGATGCCATCCATCCAGAAACATGGCAGTACCAAATACTGCAAATGCTGTGAATGCTAAAGCACTCCACTTTAGGTAGGGATTCATATCCAACCAATCCAGGAAAGTTGGAATTGCAAGATTACTAAAATCTCCTTCAACTCTGTCATAGCCTGAGATAGGAGCAAAAACATTGTCTGGTGCATCCTCTGACTTTGGTTCAGTTGTGCGCTGCCCGGCAAAGCCCACAAGTAGCAACAGTGAATCTACTAAAGAAGGCGAAACTTTTTGTAGCAAATCTAAAATTTTACCCACATCCCCAACAATAAAATCACGTGTGGGATGTTCGGCGGCATAAAGAATGGCGTCAACAACAATATCAGGCTGATAGTATGGAGGAATTCCTGTAGGTTTTACCCCTAGTTTGGTACGAACTTTGTTGTAGTAAGGTGTATTGATGACTGAAGGCAGTATAGAAGTAACGCTGATGGGTAATTGTTCATGTTGCAACTCGACGCGTAAGGCTTCTAAGAAACCTTCCAAACCATGCTTGGCGGTAGAGTAGGGGCTTTGCAGTGGCAGACTCCGCCTACCTTCCACTGAGGATATATGAATTAATGCCCCGCGTCCCTCGCGCTTTAAATAAGGTAACGCAACCATTGCGCCGTATACTTGTCCCATTAAGGTAACATCAACAACTCGTGCAAATTCCTCTGGCGTAATTTTCTCAAAAGGTGCTAGTATACCTGTCGCTGCAGTATGCACCCAAGTATCTAGCCGTCCGTATTCTGCCACAGCTTTCTCGGCAACTGCCTTAACTTGCTCGAACTCACTTACATCTACAACTACAGATATCGCCTCACCACCAGCGCTTCTAATCTCCTCTACTAAGGACTTTAATCCAGGTTCGCTGCGAGCCGCAACCACCACTTTTGCTCCGCGCTGGGCAAACTTTAAGGCTGCCAAACGCCCAATTCCACTAGAAGCCCCGATGATCGCCACTACCTGTTGATTAATTGGTTTTAATTGCATTGTTTATCATTTCCACTCTTCCTTTCTATGTATTAATTTTTATTAAGAGTAAATCCATCTTTCATAAGACTGGCAAATGTCAAATCCCATCTACCTGTAGCTTCATACTCAAAATAGATGATTTAATACCATTTCACGTTAATCAGCTGACTACTAGCTTTAAAGGCAGAGGGCAGTGGTTCGGTTCCGCTCACCAACCGGGCAGTAGGCATAAGGGATAGATTCACTTTCATTTTTTGCTTGGAACTCTGCTCATTAATGTCTTGCACCACTCTCCATAACCGTAAGGTGGGCACTGTCCATAAAGTAAAATCAGGATTTGAGGAAATTTAAGCAGTGCCCACCCTACAAAAATTGCTCACCACATGAAGGTTGCGACTGATTTAAATAAGATTAAATTGTAAAAAATATGACTTGTATGATTGCAAAGTTAAACGTATGAAATAATCAAACACAAGCATGAAGCAGTAAATCGATGTCACAGTTTCATCAAAAAGATAAACACAGCTTTTTCTATCCTCGCAGTCGCTACTACGGTAAACCTCAACCTGAAAACTTGGCTTTTAATACCAAACTGCAAGAATTTGCTCATCAAGTCGGCTATATTACTAATTTTGCGACTTCAGGAAAACTCTCGCCTGAAGAAGCTTATACTCAAATGAAAACTCTGTGGAAAGATTTAAAACTGAGCAAAAAAAATTTGGGAATTGGAACACGTCGATAGAAAAATATTAAAGATCCTTTTCCCACTGAGGTAGTACCTGGAAATCATTTCGGGTAAGCGACACCACAATATTTTCGGAATTCACTTGGATCAGCCAGCGATCGCTTGGTAGATTATCTGAGAGTACTTCTCGCCCACAAACTACTCCAATTTTTCCAGCAACATAAGCCGGACTTAAAATCAATACCTTAGCTCCGATTTGAATTTCTTCTGGGGTGTGCAATCGCCCTCTTCAAACATTAGTAGAAGTAAAACCTCTAATTTAGCATAACCTGATATTAACCTTAAGTTAACCTAGAATTAAAGATTATTTTTCTAACTTGAAAAAGTCACAGAGAAGTTGGAGCGTCGTTGCACGGCGATCCAAACTTCAAAGAGGCACTAGACGCGGTAGACGCAACAGCAGCGTATCCGTTGGTAGGGAAGAAATTTTTAGAAATCGACCACAGATAAACACAGATGCACACGGATAATTTATCTGTGTTTATCTGTGTGCATCTGTGGTCGTTACTACCATAAAATTGGATATTGCAATCAATCTATTATTTGATACGACTCAAGGTGAGTTTGGCTAATTTAGATTAGACGTAATTTTTAATTCTTTTTGAATATGCACAGCTTTATTCCTCCAGAGCGCTTTTTCCCCTACTTAAGTTGGATTGATATTCAGGCAATGCCAAACAAGGAAAATGTGGTATTAATTCAACCAGTAGGGGCAATAGAGCAACATGGGCCTCATTTACCGTTGATAGTAGATGCTGCCATTGGTGTGGCTGTACTGGGAAGAGCTTTAGAAAAACTTGATGTAAGAATTCCTGCCTATGCCTTACCAACTCTTTATTACGGCAAATCTAACGAGCATTGGCACTTTCCCGGTACGATTACCCTGAGTGCTGAAACTCTTTTGGCAACAATCGTGGCAATAGGAGAAAGTGTTTACCGGGCTGGGTTTAGAAAACTGGTGTTAATGAACTCCCACGGAGGGCAACCACAGGTAATGGAAATTGCCGCTAGAGACTTGCACATTAACTACAGCGACTTTTTGGTATTTCCGCTGTTTACTTGGCGAGTTCCACACATTACTTGGGAATTACTCTCGCCTCAAGAAAAACAATTGGGTATTCATGCCGGAGATGCCGAAACTAGCATCATGCTGTCGATTTTGCCAAACCAAGTCAAGATGGAAAAAGCTGTAGCTGAGTATCCTCCACAGCAGCCAGAAGATAGTTTGTTGAGTGTAGAAGGTAAATTAAGCTTTGCTTGGGCAACACGGGATTTAAGTAAAAGCGGGGTTGTCGGCGATCCTACAACTGCAACAAAAGAAAAAGGCGATCGCATCCTCGAATCTGTATCTGATGGTTGGGTGCAAGTTATCAAAGATATCTATGCGTTTAAACAACCCCAAGCAAATGGGTAGAAGGCAGATGGCAGAAGGGAAGACTTGGAGAAGGAGAAAGGGAGATTAAAAATTGCTGGGTATGGTTTTAAATTTCTCAGCAGAACCTAACGAATAATCCTTTAACTTAAAATCGGCAAAGGGTTTTTTCTTGAGCCTATTTCTTAGTGCCTCATCTAATATCACACCCTCTGATTCTTTTCGCACGCCAATAATAATAATACTCCTTTGATATGCCGTTAAATCACGTTTTGATTGACAATCTTGACGATGAAATTGGCCGAGATTTAAGAGCCGATAATCTTTGACACTAGATACATGAAAAAATAATTTTTTGACTAGAACTTGAGTTTGTTTCGCACGTTCAAAAGCTTTACGTTCATCAATCTCTGGTGTTCCTTCACAAGCCGCTGTACCTACTGAAATTATTTCAGTAGGGTTTTCCATAATAGTTTGGATTCCCTCTTGTTCGAGATTTGCTCTTAAGTCGTCAATATTAATAATTTTATTCTTATGTTTAATTTGTTCTTCACTGCCCAAGAGCCATTTATATTTTGACAAAATAGCGATATTAAATTCTGCTGTTCTGCCCTTACTATCCTTTCCTTCTTGATAGGGAAAGTAAGCAACTTTACCTTTTTTTTGGGGAATTTGTCCGTAATCTGGAGGATAGGCAGCAAATTGAGGCGATCGCGCTGCTAACGCTGCGACGCTAATTAACCCCAGTGAGACTAACAGCGCGGTAACTAATGCCGATAGCGGTACTTTTTTTCGCGGCATTTGTTGTGGTGGTAAAGTTGTAGTATTTGGCGGTGCTGAATTTTCTCTATTCCCATTCTCCGCCAACTCCAACGAAGAAACGCAACTTTGACAACAGTTTTTATCGTGATCTGGATGATTTGGTTGAGGGCAGTTGGGATTCTTACAAAAGCTCATAACCGATCCAGAATAGTACAAGTGAGTAGTTTGCTAATACCTCTTTAGACAGATGTTAAAAGGTAAAAGTTGCGCATCTATCTATTTTTTTTCAAAAAACTTTCCACTGTTTGGTTAAATACTTCTGGTTGTGTCAAAAAAGGCCAATGATTTCCAGGAACCTGACACAATTGTAGATTTTTCAAGTATGTTTTGTAAGGTTTCAATTGCCAATCTTGGCGGTTCACACCTTTTTCTGGCTGTACGAAGAGAGTAGGGATGTGAATAGGAACTGTTAAACCAGGAACCCGCATAACTTCATCAAATATTCCATCACGGGCGGCAATGGTGAATTTACTACCCCAGCTACCATCAGATTTTTGTTCTACACTAGCTTGGAAAACTTGCTGCTGTAAAAGACTCCATCCTTGATATTGGTTTAACTGGCGGGCTTGCTGTTGTGCTGCTTCATAATTATTAAAAGGCCCCATTGCTTTTAGAAACGGCAAAACACGGTACAACAGTGGAAACGTTACCTTCAAAAAGCCGGGCATTTTCCAGATGAAAATGGGATCGACTAAAACCATGCTCCGCAGCCTCTGTGGATATTGCCTTGCCCAGATACAAGCTAGTTTACCAGACCATGAGTGAGCAACAACATGAGTGCTTGCCCATCCTAAGCGCTCCATCAGTGCTTCCAAATCAGTGATCGCGCTCTCAAAACTATAATCTTGCTCAGGTTTACTACTTTCCCCATGACCGCGCATATCGGGCGCAACTATATGATATTCTGCTGCCAGATAATCTCCCAAACTCGACCACACCAAGGCATGATCGGCTAAACCATGCAGTAATAATAAAGGTTCTTGACCTTGATTCCACTCTAAATAAGAAAGTTGAATATCAGGCTTTGATAAGGTTTGGCGTACAGGCATCATCAGTCTTGTGGAGATAAAGCTTTCCGTTTAAATCGTACAGGAATGATGCATCTGTAGGTTGCGATCGCTTTTGCAGTCTTAGTGATGGAATTAGCGATCGTTATTTAACCTAACTCCTACTAACTACAAACACGATCACATTAATCCCTTATCCACAGAACTAACGCCAAATACCTCTCTAACTCTTCTTCCTCCGTGCCCTCTGCGCCTGGAGCGGTTTTATTCTTCAGTAACTCGTGCGTAAGCTTAATCCACTACAGCCTTTATTCGTGTACCCCCAGATTTTCACTTTGCGAATAATTTTCCTACAAAAACTCCGCAATTCTTTGCACCGCAGTTTCCAAAATATCTGGTTCATGCACTAAAGCAAAACGAACATAACCTTCGCCAAATTTACCAAAGCCTGCACCAGGCGAAGCTGCTACTCCTGTCTTCTCAACTAGTTGAGTACAAAACTCTATCGAATCTTGGCTCCAAGGTTCCGGTAACTTTGCCCAAACATACATCGTCGCTTTGGGAGTGGGAACTTGCCAACCAATTCTGTGTAGCGCATTTACAAACGCATCCCGACGTTGGCGGAAGGTAGCAACAGTTTTTTTCACTCCATCTTGGCTACCAGTTAGAGCAGCGATCGCACCATTCAAAATCCCGCGATACTGATTAAAATCAACTGCTGCTTTTACTTGCCGCAAAGCCCGAATGAACTCGGCATTGCCAATACCAAAACCAATCCGGAAACCGCCCATATTATAGGACTTGGACAAAGTGAAAAATTCAATCGAGACACTTTTTTCTGGATCGGCTTGAAGAATGGAGGGAGCTAGAGAAGAAGGACGCGGGGACGCGGGAACACCCAGACGCGGGGATGTATTTAAAGAACTCTCCGCATCTTCTTTAGTATCATCAAATACTAAATCGACGTAGGGAAAATCGTGAACCAAAACGAGATTGTGTTGCTGACAAAAGGCAACGGCTTCTTGGAAGAAGGATAACGGTGCGATCGCGCTGGTAGGATTATGTGGATAACTTAACACCATCATCCGTGACTGTGCCAGAACGGGTGTGGGAATATCGGCAAATACTGGTAAAAAACCGTTTTCTTCCCGTAGCGGCATCGGGTAAATTTGACCGCTAGCTAAGTAAACTCCCCCTGCATGGGAAGGATAACCCGGATCGAGTAATAGAGCAAAATCTCCAGGATTGAGTACAGCCAGGGGTAAATGAGCCGTTCCTTCCTGGGAACCAATGAGCGGTATAACTTCGGTTTCTGGATTGATGGGAATGCCAAATCTTTGCTCGTACCAAACAGCAGCAGCGTGGCGAAATGCTTGCGTACCGTGAAATAGTAGGTAGCCGTGGGTACTTGGATCGTAGAGAGATTGAGCGATCGCTTCAATTGCGTGTGCTTCGGCTGGCAAATCCGAAGATCCTAGAGACAAATCAATTAATTGCCGTCCCGCAGCCAAAGCTTTTGCCTTGGCTTTATCCATATCGGCAAATACATTTGATTGGAGGAATTGTAAACGTTGTGCGAACAGCATGTGTTACTTGTCCTTTGTCATTAGTCATTAACAATGACTAATGACCAATGACTAATTTAAGTGAGTATCTAACAAATCAAGTAATTTATCTTTGGCAATGACACCCTCGGTGGATGCTAAGAGTTGTTCCCCTTGAATGAGTCGTAAAGCTGGCACTCCCTCTACCTGGTATTGCTTAACGGTGGCTGGGTTGGGATCAACTTCCATTTTTACCACTTTCAAGCGTTCGCTATAGGTATCAGCAGCTAAGTTTATCAATGGCGACATCAATCGACAAGGGCCGCACCAGGAAGCCCAAAAGTAAATTAACACCGGGCCGGAGGCTTGCATGACTTCGTTTTCAAACTCAGCATCAGTTATGGCTTTTACACCCTTATTCATTCCAGTCTCCATCAGGTGATATCGTTTTATCGTTATAAATTGACACACAAATTACTCTATCCCAAAGTAGTCAATCATCCATAGCCAATAGTCAATAGTGATTTTTACGATCAGCTATTAACTTTTATGATGGTCACTTACGGACGCAAAATCCCACTACCAACAGGCGTGGGATTAACTTGAATAAGGAACTATAAGTTTTACATTTGATCCAGTTGCTTGCGTAGGGAATCCAACTCGGCATCAACCACTTCAGATTGTTGATTAGATTTTGGCGCAGAGGTTTCTGGTGGTAATTGCTGTTGATTGGGCGTAGCACCTGGTAGAGAAATTTGAGCTTTCAAAGCTGCCAGTTCATCATCAATATCACTACTAGCCTCCAAACGAGCAAATTGCTGTTCTAAGTCTGCTCCAGCCAACTCAGCCGATGATTGAGCGCGAGCTTCTTGGATCATGACTTTTTCTTCCATGCGCTCGAATGCTGCCATCGCACTGCTGGTATTCATGCCACGTACCATGCCTTGGAGTTGTTCTTGGGCTTTAGCAGCAGTGATCCGAGCTTTGAGCATTTCTTTCTTGGTTTTGGCCTCAGAAATCTTGCTTTCGAGCTGAATTAAGTTGCGCTTGAGAGATTCTACCTGAACGGTTTGCTGCTCTAAGCTAGCTTTGAGGGCAGTTCCTGATTCTGTAAAAGTCTTTTTGCGCTCTAGTGCTTGCCTGGCTAGATTTTCGTCACCTTTTTGCAGAGCTAGCTGGGCATTGCGCTGCCACTTATTGATTTCATTTTGAGCGTCATTGTATTGTTTTTCGGTACGTTTTTGAGCAGCGATCGCCTGAGCAACTCCCTGACGCAGTTGTACCAAGTCTTCCTGCATTTCCAGAATGGCTTGTTCCAACATCTTTTCAGGGTCTTCGGCTTTAGAGACCATGTCGTTGAGGTTGGCGCTGACTACTCTCTTAATGCGATCAAATAATCCCATAACTTTGTTTTTCCTTTTGAGATTTACGCGCTACTTTTTTACTATTTAATGCCTACTTATTTAAATTTAATCTTTCTAGACTGGTTCAGTCCTCCCCTGTATTAGTCTTTATTGATTAAGATATGCTTTTCAATTGGTCATTGCCCAATTTTTTCTCTTGCTGCTATGAAGATTGAGTATTTTCTCTACTACTAGGAAGTTGTGCCTTCATCTGCGCCAAATCATCATCAACACTAGACTCTAGGACTGCAAATTTTTTCTCTAGTTCATCCGTACCCGTAACGGCAATGGCATCTTTTTGAGCTTCGAGTTGTAAAACTTTGTCTTCCATACGCTCAAAGGCACTCAAGCTGCTTGTACCCGAAACTCCATCCAGCATTTCTCGCAACCGTACCGAAGCTTCAGCAGAACGAGCGCGGGCAATATATATATCTTTTCTGGTTCTCAGCTCAGTAATTTTGAGTTCGAGTTCCCGCATATCTTTTTTTAATCTAGCCACAACGCTGTTTTGCTCTTCAATCTGGTTTGAGAGATCTGTAGCAGTTTTTTGATAAGCTTGACGTTTGGTAAGAGCTTCCCGTGCTAGAGCTTCGTTGCCTTGCTGTAGTGCTAGTTGGGCGCGACGATACCATTCCTCAGCCGCAGACTGAGCTTGAGCCGCCTGTCGTTCGGTGCGTTTTTGGCTGGCGATCGCCGCTGCTACTGCTTGTCGTAACTGCACCAAATTGTCCTGCATTTCAATCACAGCTTGTTCTAGGACTTTTTCTGGATCTTCGGCAGCCCCAATTAAACTGTTGATGTTAGCACGAATTGCCCGCCCGATACGGTCTATCAGTCCCATGTCGGCCCTCCATTGATATTTTGCTAGTCAGCAGCAAAGTTGTGAGTAGATATTTACCTCATGGTATCTTATCGTCTGACTCGTTATGGCTGCTGCACCCTAGCTTTAATTCCTTTTGTCTCTAACATTTGCAAATGTTGTTTGACTTGCTCTTTTGTCTTAAAAGCTCCTAGATAAATAAATTTTTTCTCAGGTGACAAATAAGCATCAGGAACTGCTAGCCGTGCTTTGGTCAAAGTATTGTTACCTTGATTATCAACGACCACATGATAGAAGCCATCCGCCAACGGTTTAATTTCTGCATCATCCAACTTTTGTGGAGTAGGAGTTGGTTGGACAGAGGGTGTGGCTGTAGCAGTCGGCTGTGGTACTTGGGCTGTAGTTGTAGGAGTAATAACTGGGCTGGGTGTTGCGATCGGCAACTGTGGTGCCTGAGCAGTATTTGTGGGAGGAACTACGGGGTTTTGAGTAACAACTGGGCTAGGTGTTGATATTAATGTTGGTGTGGCTGTAGGCGCTAAACCAACTACATCATCAGGGGTTTTCACTTCTGAAAATTCATTGTTAGCTAAATTAGGATACTTTGGGATGGGGGTGAGTGGTGCTTGCGTCTGTGCTTTAGTATTGCTGCTGACGTTTTCAGTTTTTACCCCTGAGTTGGAGGCGTTTCGTTGAAACAAATTGTTGAAACTAAACTGGGGCAAAGTTTTTGGATTAAACATTACATAACCAAGGGTAAGACTCGACAGTAATAGCAATAGCATCGAGCCGATACCTATGGGTGAGAGCAGACTATCGCTGGAAGTGCGACTTTTAGTTGTTTGGGGTTGTTCTTGTGCCAAACTCCGCAGCAGTGCTTCTGATGATTCTAAATAGTCATCTGGTGGTTTGGGAGTAGCCTGTGGCTTGACAATATCATCACTTTTATTTTCCCTGATCGCCGCAGGAACAATATTGGCAGAATTTGGTGTTGGCAATGTTGGTTTTTCATCTGTGACTGATGCAGAGGAGATTTGAAGAGTATGCTGTCTTGGCAAGTTTTCCTTTTCGAGCTTTGGCGATTCCTCATGAATATCTGCTACAACTGTTGGCGGTATGGCAGATGAAACTTGAGGCAAGGAAATTTCGTTAACACCTTCTGCAATGGGTGGTGGTTGAATTGTCACCCCCCCGCTCACAGCAGCTATCTTCTGAGCTTGATTGCTCATCGAAGCACGCATCCGGGGTTGATTGAGTGTTCTATATGCAGCTAACCGCGTTCGTCGATATCGGGTTAACTCTTGATCTAGTTGTACTTCTAAACTTGCCAGTGCTGCTGCTAGAACTGGCTTCAAGCCAGGTGTTTTAGACGACTGTACACCCGAGTCTTCCAGGTGATTTTGACTCATTGCCTATCTGCCTCAAACTTAGACTGCCGAAAATTAGAAATAATAGTAAAGTTGAAAACGGCTAGCTAAAAACTGTTAGCTAATCGCTGATAATTTAATTTAAATTTCAAAATACAGTTGTACTAATGCTAGCGAAATTAGCATAAGGTTATTCCATTATCTAGATGCTATTTTGACACGCCCATACCAGGATGTCTTTGAACTCAGTTAATAATATTTTAGGTAGTCTAGAAATACAGGCAAAATTACAACAGCAGCCATTTCAAAGTTTGCTTTCCTGCTGGGCTGAAATTGTCGGAGTTGCGATCGCCGCCCATACTCGTCCACTATCGATACAACGTGATGTTTTGTATGTGGCTGCTTCTAGTGCTGCTTGGGCGCAAAACTTAACTTTTGAGCGTCAGCGCCTGCTTGTTAAAGTAAATGGGGTGCTGCCTACTCCTTTGTTAGATATTCGTTTTTCTACAGCTTATTGGCACTCTAAAACAGAAACCAATAAACAACAAATACTTCCTCCACAACAGCATCCAAGTCACTTGGATGAAGACATCACCTTGCTTTCTGAGGTTTCGTTGACTGCCAAAACCGCAAATACAGCGTTTGCTGATTGGGCAAAAACTGTACAAGCGCGATCGCACCACTTACCCTTGTGTCCCCAATGCCAGTGTCCTACTCCTCCTGGTGAACTCCAACGTTGGCAAGTTTGTTGTCTATGTGCTGCTAAAAAGTTTTCCAATACTTTTGACTCTTAACTGTAATTTTTGTTACAACTATAATTGTTGATTTTTTGGATTTACATGTAATTAACTTAAGCTTAGTGCCAACAAGACTACTAAAATAGTGCAAGGCATCCACAATCTATGTAACTGCAATAGGCTGATCGTAAGCTTGTTCCTAAAAGAATTTATTTACAAGCAGAAGGTTGGTAAATTACTTCTTCATTCCGAGTTTAGCTAAATAGTTGAACAAAACTTTAATTAGCTAATTTATTCTCAAGCAAGTTCTTCTCCCATAGGATAGAAATTTTTGTCTATCCAAACGTTACACAGGCTACCTTTTTTTCTAAGACTAATATGGCAGAATATACAATTGGCTTAATGCTCTTATGTGTATTTTTTGCTAAAATTAGAAGATTAAAATAATTGAGAGCTTACTCTTTAACCTTGATCCCTAGCAATTTTGAGTCAAAAGCAAGTAGGGTCTAACTTTTGGACTGTATGTATAGTAATGTTAACTAAAATAATTGAAATATATAACACAAAGCTAAAAAGATTCTAAAGCAAATTATTTCTTAGGGATCGCTATAACCTAGATAAAAATATGCTTTTTGGCTCTTATCAGTATTTATATCTAGATGCAAAATTAGATATGTAAGTGAGCCGTAAAAGGCACTATATTATGAAAAATATTAAAGACTTAACTTCTGCCTGTAGATATTGTCGTTACTATCAGCCAGAGGGTCGTCGTGGTGGTATGTGTCAGCAGTTAGGAGCACCAGTTCAAGCTAATTGGAAGGCTTGTTCTTTATCACTTCCGCCCTTTGCTCCTTCATGGGAAAGTTTGGAAGATGTTTGGAATTTGCCAGATGCCACACCAGCGATCCCTTCAGAGATTAAGAAAGTAGCTATTACTTCAATTGAAGGAACAGTTAGCAATACTACTGAACAGCCGAAAGCAAAAGTAGTAATAAGTTAGCTGTGTGGGGTTAGACCAAGGGCAGTTAAGTTACAAAAATCAAATTTGTATAGTGTCTAAATGCATCATCAGGGTGAATTACATCTAAACCAAAAAAATGAAACAAAGAATTTTTGAGAGACAACTTTTTAAATTTGACATTTGGAAAGCGAAGCAGCACAGAGAGTTTTTAGTTATTAAAAAATTGCTTTGCAGGCAGTCTAAGATAAAATTTACTTTTAACTTTTATTAACATAAGCGTGAATACTCTCCCCTGAGTAAGTGTCGAATTGTATTAAGTCAATAAATGACCTTAATATTTAATCAATCGCTCCATGATATCAAGGAGCGATTTTTGTAATTTTAGGGTAACCAAGGATACTGACGAAAATTAGGTGGACGTTTTTCCAAAAACGCTTGTTTCCCCTCGGCTCCTTCCTCTGTCATGTAATAAAGTAACGTGGCATTACCAGCAAGCTCTTGTAAACCAGCTTGCCCGTCACAATCAGCATTAAATGCTGCTTTCAGACAACGAATTGCAATTGGGCTTTTTTCTAATATCTCTTTTCCCCATTGGATACCTTCTGCCTCTAATTGTTCTACTGGCACAACGCAGTTAACTAAGCCCATTTCCAGTGCTTGTTTGGCGTCGTACTGACGACAGAGAAACCAAATTTCTCGTGCCTTTTTTTGTCCAACAATGCGAGCGAGATAACTTGCTCCAAAACCACCATCAAAACTGCCAACTTTAGGGCCAGTCTGTCCGAAAATGGCATTGTCAGCAGCAATGGTGAGATCGCAAATCAAGTGAAGAACGTGTCCACCACCGATCGCATAGCCAGCTACCAAAGCAATTACTACTTTCGGCATTGATCGGATTAGGCGTTGTAAATCTAGCACATTCAACCGGGGAATGCCGTCGTCATCTAGATAACCTGCATTACCCCTTACACTTTGGTCGCCTCCCGCACAAAAAGCATATTTGCCGTCGATATGCGGGCCACTTCCTGTAAACAAAATTACACCTATATTAGTATCTTCGCGGGCATCACAGAAGGCGTCGTAAAGTTCAAAAACTGTTTTAGGACGAAAGGCATTGCGTTTGTGCGGACGGTTAATGGTGATTTTAGCGATGCCATCGGCTTTGTGATAGAGAATGTCTTCGTAGGTTTTGGCAGTTTGCCAGTCAATTTGCATAACTGTGGAATGCTACTTAGAGTTGAAAATTGTATCTTAGGATAGGGAATACACCACCTATTAACTGTGCCACGATTGCGTTACGAGTAGGAGAAGTTTCTCATGGCACAGACACAAATAAATTCCCAATCAATCGATAATCCCTTGATTACTCCCGAACAAGACAAGCTGGGATATGCACCCTTTGCCCAATATCTTGCAGATAGTATCTGTAAAATGAACTTTTCGGGAGGATTTGCGATCGCCGTGTATGGTGGTTGGAATTCTGGCAAATCTACATTACTGCATTTTGTCATCAACTATCTCCAACAAAAGCCAGAAAACGAGCAACCAATCATAGTCCGCTTTAATCCTTGGTTATTTTCTGGCAATGAAAACATTACAAGGCAATTTTTTGACCAATTACAAGATGTTTTAAGCAAAGTCACAAGTGTGCCGAAAGGCTTGAAAGAGAGAATAGCAGATATTGCGAATGTAATTTCAGAAATTCCGCTTCCTTATACTAAAGCTACAAAGGCAGTCGCTAAATTATTTGATGAGGAAGAGAAAGAAGCCTCTGAAATCAAAGAAGAAGTTGAACAGACAGTTGCACAACAACCACGACGAATAGTTATCGCCATCGATGATATTGATAGACTTAGAGCTGATGATATCAGAACACTCTTTCGTATTTTCAAAGCAATTCCCCACTTTACGAATGTTGTCTATCTTTTATTTTTCAATAAAGATGTCGTTGTCAAAGTACTTGCAGAAACTGGAGAATCATTAGAAAAAATCATCCAATTTGCTTTTGAAATTCCTACTCCAGATAAAACCTCGCTACGTAGATTACTGTTTGAAAAACTGAATTCCATCATGGCTGATACACCGAAGGAACTATTTGAATCAAATCGCTGGGGTAATATTTACTTGCGAGGTATAGACCACTTTATTACTAATATTAGTGACATTGTTAGTTTTACCAACGCGCTGACAGTAACCTATCCAGTCGTGAAAGGAGAAGTTAATGCAATTGATTTTCTTGCTATAGAATCACTGCATTTATTTTGCCCCATCATCTATGAAGCAATCTATAATAATTTTCCTGTTTTCATAGAGGAAGATAACTATTCAGGGGAAAAAATTAAAAGTTTAGTAAATACTTGGATAGCTCAACTTAACGAACGAGATAAACAACCTATTCAATATTTGCTTATGCAACTTTTTCCAAAACTAGAAGATGTTTGGGGTAATATTAATCGTGACGATAGACAACAACAATTAGAATGCTGTAATCAACGTCGTATATGTTGTCCAGAAATATTTCCTATCTATTTTCGGCTGAATTTAACAACAGGTGAATTAGCCGATAATCAGTTTCAATACATTCTTGCTTTAGTTGATGATACTAAAGCATTTAGCAACAAACTTATAGAACTGACTCATCAAAAACGAGCTGACGGTATTACGCAATTTAGAGTATTTCTAGAACAGCTTGAAAATTACACTGAGAATAAAATTCCCCAAGATAAGCTTTCTAAAATAATACAATCTTTATGTAATGTATGTAATGAAATTTCCTATTTTGGAAATGAATCACAGACAATGTTTGATTTAGGAAATAAAATAATAATCACTAACATT
The DNA here is from genome assembly GCF_038404745.2 of Chlorogloeopsis sp. ULAP02. NCBI lineage: Bacteria > Bacillati > Cyanobacteriota > Cyanophyceae > Nostocales > Chlorogloeopsidaceae > Chlorogloeopsis > Chlorogloeopsis sp. ULAP02. Next base: position 56,789 of record NZ_JAYKTT020000070.1, read on the forward strand.
GTTTATAAAGTGTTACATAGGCTTGATGAAAATACACGCTCTCATGTGTCTAAATTTTTATATAAAAAAGCAAATTAACATCAAGAATTGTGAAAAAATAGGAAATTGATATTCAAAATAAGGTAAGACTTAACCTAAGATAACTTAACTCGCCCAAGTTAGACATACTTAGCGCAAACATATTCAATAACTAAAATACATACTATATCAAAGCAAAAAAAGGGTTTAACTGACTTTTAACATCAATTATTGGCTGATTAAATATGGATTTACTGATATATAATTTTCCTAAAAAATAAAGTTATTTACTCTAAGATATAAAAGCTATAGAGAGAATTTTGTATCTTAATCTGGTAAAATCATATCTTTGAATAAACTGCGTAAAAAGCTGCATATTAAAGAATATCAAAATAAATTTTATATCTGAATTGATATTCAAGAAGTTTACTGGATTAATTGACAAATTATTCAAAGTTTTTATTGCCAAGATTATACTTCCACAACATCACATCTAAGGATTAATGATGTGAACTGTGGTGTCAAATCTTTGGCATCAGTTCCTAATGTTGAATAAAATCATTGAAGCCATGTTCAAGATGAAAAATTGGTTAATTTTTGGATTCTTGCTAGTTTTGGTAGTGTCGGGATGGAATGGGCAGGCGATCGCAAAGGATAATTTTGAAGTTTGGTTAGTGGATCAATCTAATTCTCCTGGAGTTTCCTACGGAGGCAAGATTTATATTTATGAGGGTTCCGAATTGATGGGCGAGCATCTCTCATCTGTGAAGCCCACTAGCGTGATTGACTTGGCAGGAAAAACTGCACAGATATGTTCAGCTAACACTGGCGCCAATCCAGTTCGACCACATATGCTCTTATTTAATTCCAGCAATAGCCACGCTATTCTTTCATTTGTGGCGAGCGGGCATGTGGTAATCTATGATGCTGCCAAGCGAGAGCCAATTGCCTGCATCAGAACTAGTAAAGGAGCAGGTGGAGTACAACAAGCACACGCAGCTTATCCTTCCTCAGACAACAGCTACATTTTAGTAGCTAATCAAAATGGCAAATTACTAGAACGAATTGACACTGATTATAAAACTAACACTTACACCCTTAATCCCAGTGCAACAATAGACTTAGCCAATTGTACAACTCCGAATGGGGTAGGTTGCGAGTTAGCAGGTGTACGACCAGACAATGCACCCATCTGTCCTATTCTGGATTCATCAAGTCATCTAGGGTTTGTTACCTTGCGCGGAGGTGGAATGTTTGTTGTAAATCCAAAGTCAAGCCCAATGACAATCTTGGCTGAGTATGACATGGATACAGTGCATGGTAACGGATGCGGCGGTGCTGAAGCTAGGAGCAATATGTACATGAACTCTGGAGGTGGAACTGCTAGCAATCTTTCGCAATTTGATGTGTATAAATTTCCCCTTTTTGGTTACAACCCATTCAACTTACCTAATACGCCTACACCAAAAGTCGTCTTTTCTGACCATACCACTCCCGATCGCGATGCTCACGAAATGGTGGTTACAAAGAATCAGCGTTTTGCATGGGTAGGCGATCGCGCTGCAAACAAGATAGAGGTTATTTCTGTAAACTCCAACAAGCAGGTCAATACGATTGACTTAGTAGGAGTATATAGTAACGATCCGACTCCTGACCTTATAGATATTGATCCATCAGGTAAACTAGTTTTCGTCTCTCTGCGCGGCCCTAATCCCTTGAGCGCCGATCCACACGTTTCTACTGGTAGTGCTCCAGGTCTGGGTATCGTAAAAGTTACGGAAGGCGGCAAGAGTGGTATGATCAAGGGAATCGTCCCCATCAGTAATCTTGGCTCCGACAACGTAGAACGCGCTGATGCACACGGCATCAGAGTGCGGATTAAGTAAATTACTTCTGTTTGGCAATTCGTTCTGCTTCGTTTGCTGCCCCGACAAAGTGCTGCTGACGCTCTTTTGATTTTCCCTCCCCATTCTTCACAGAATGCAACGAGCAAAAAACTGCTGGGCCGACAGGTTTAGTTCCACGCTCATAAAGGGCTTCTGCCGTCTTCACTTGATAAATTTCATGGTAGAAGCCCAACCCCTTACCTGCATTCTCGGTCAGCCATTGCCACCAACGACTATGGGGCAAATGACGTGCCCATTGATCTAAATCTGCATATGATCGCCAATATTGCATACTCACAGGGCCTTCTTCGGTCATCATCTGGCGAGTGAGTAAAAGACCTTCAGAACGAGCAGCTTCCAAAGCAGGGAACATTTCGTCTTGTATACCAGATTGTTGATATAGCCTTTGTCCTTCCTTGGTATGAAATTGCACCCCGAAGAAGGCTAAACACAGTGTCGGTTGTTCCCATAATGCGGCAATATATGTTTGCTCAGTAGGAATTTCGGACATGGAGGTTAAACCCCACTATAATTTTAAGTTTTAGTGAAGGTTCTAAGCAATTAAGCCTTTGTAATTATCTAAACAAAATTAATTATACATTAGACCTATCTCTTGCAAAAATCAGAATCATTATTAATTACAACCACAAATGGACACAGACAAACAAAGATTTTCGTGGTGTTCATCTGTGTTTGTCTGTGGTCGTTTTTTTGAAAATAGAATGAGTGCAAAAGACATCATAAACAGAATTCACAACAAAGAATGAAAATTTCTTTCCCTGTACCCTATTATCTATCACCCGTTCCCTGTTAAGAGTTCCCTTATCTCCACCCATAACTCAATTTTTCATTCCCGTTGTAGCAATACCCCGAATCAACTGACGCTGACCGAGAATAAATAACAACAATACTGGTATGGTGGCTATAGTTACTGCCGCCATCAGTAAGGGCCAGTTATTCGTAAATTGCTCCTGAAATTCTGCTAGGGCTAGCTGCACTGTCCTTAATTCTGGTCGTGTGGTAAATACTAATGGTTTAAATAAGTCATTCCATTCACCGATAAAGGTGAACAAAAACAATGTTACCAAAGCTGGGCGTGCTAAAGGTAACATGATTCGCCATAAGATTTGCAATCGGTTTGCCCCATCAATTGCTGCCGCTTCCTCTAATTCTACTGGGATAGTTAGGAAATACTGCCGCAGCAGGAAAATACCGAAACCATTAGCAGCAGTTGGAAAAATTAATGCCCAGTAAGTATTGATTAAGTGTCCCCACTTTAAAACTAAAAATATTGGAATTACTAACAATTGAAAGGGAATTACCAATGTTGCCAGTACAATGAGTAATAGTGCTTGCCGTCCGCGAAATTTTAGCCTGGCTAAAGCATAGCCTGCCAATGCCGAAGTTACAATCTGAAAGCCTGTGACAGCTAGGGCCACCAAGGTAGAATTAGCAAACGCCAGCAAAAATTTACCTCGTTGCCATGCCTCGCGGTAATTAGCAAAAGACCAACTATTTTTGGAGAAAAGTGTAGGAGTTGCCCCAGATGGTGCAAAAGATGTCAGGAAAACCACACATAGGGGCAGTAGGACAACAGTGGCCCCTAGCAATAATACTCCCAGACTCCAAATGAGAGGGTATTTGAAATTCGAGCTTGGTTTTGACATGAATTATAAAGAGATCCAAGCATTTTTTGATGCAACTAACGTAAACCTCCTTCCGGAGGAGATACACTAACGCTGCCACCAACAGATAATCTATAACATAGTACTTGTTAAGTTAAATTAAACCACAGTGAGTAAATTAAAGGATGAAGGAAAGCAGAAGTAAGAAGTCAGAATCTGGAAGGGTACGTGTTATTTGATTACTTCATGCTCCTTGCCCTGTAGCAAATAAGCGTGCAGGCGTTTACGAGTCTCCATAACTCGTTCATTAACCCTCTCCTACTGGCTTCTGTAGACTTTAACTTAGGGATGATTATTGCCCTGCATACATAGGGTTAAATACAAATTTGGAATCTAATACTCTACACATTCAGGAGTGAAAATAAAATGCAGCAGCTAGCAGAGCAATTTGAAATTGATTTCCACAGTGAAACTTATAAAGATGCCTATAGCCGGATTAATGCAATTGTGATTGAAGGGGAGCAAGAAGCCCATGAAAATTATCTCAAACTAGCTGAACTGCTGCCAGAACATCAAGATGAACTAATTCGTCTTTCCAAGATGGAAAGCCGTCACAAAAAAGGATTTGAAGCTTGCGGGCGTAATCTCCAGGTGACACCAGATATGGAATTTGCCAAGCAGTTTTTTGCCGATCTACACCAGAATTTCCGTGATGCAGCCGCCGAAGGTAAGATTGTCACTTGCTTGCTAATTCAGTCTTTAATTATTGAATGTTTTGCGATCGCAGCATACAACATCTATATACCCGTTGCCGATCCTTTTGCCCGCAAAATTACTGAAGGTGTAGTTAAAGATGAATACACTCATCTCAATTTTGGTGAAGTTTGGTTACAAGAACACTTCCAAGAATCCAAAGCTGAATTAGAAGAAGCGAATCGTCAAAATTTACCTATCGTTTGGAAAATGCTTAATAAAGTCCAAGAAGATGCTGAGACTTTAGCAATGGAAAAAGAGGCTTTGGTAGAAGATTTTATGATTCAGTACGGTGAAGCTTTAAGTAACATTGGCTTCAACACCCGTGACATCATGCGTCTTTCAGCTTACGGACTTAGAACTGTATAATCACTACAATAGGTAGAGCTTGCAGAGCAAAGGTAAAAGGAGAAAACACAAAGCTTTGTACATTTACCTTTTACCTTCACCTCGTAGAAGCAGCTACTCTCAGTCTGGATAATCTTACGCTTTGTGTAGTATTTTTAAGGGTTAGTTAGCATCTTTCCCAACTTCCACCACGCTTTTGGCAAAGCTCACGCCTAAATAGAATAGTTCATGTTTGGTCTCATCGGACATCTCACTAGTTTAGAACACGCGCAGTCGGTAGCCAGAGAATTAGGCTATCCAGAATATGCTGATCAAGGTTTAGATTTTTGGTGCAGCGCTCCGCCCCAAATAGTCGATCACATTACCGTTACTAGCGTCACTGGGCAAAAAATCGAAGGTAAGTATGTAGAATCTTGCTTTTTACCAGAAATGCTGGCAAATCGCCGCATCAAAACAGCGACGCGTAAAATTCTCAACGCGATGGCTCATGCTCAAAAGCACGGAATTGATATCACGGCTTTGGGCGGATTTTCTTCGATTATTTTTGAAAATTTTAAGTTAGAGCAGTTCCGGCAAGTCCGCAACATCAAACTGGAATTTGAACGCTTCACTACAGGGAATACTCATACAGCTTATATTATCTGTAAGCAGGTTGAGGAAGCCTCAAAACAATTAGGAATTAACCTATCGCAAGCAACTGTTGCTGTTTGTGGTGCAACCGGAGATATTGGCAGTGCTGTCTGTCGTTGGTTGGATGCAAGAACCGATGTTAAAGATTTATTATTGATAGCTCGTAACGAGGAACGACTCATAAATTTACAAGCAGAACTTGGGCGTGGGAAAATCCTGGCTTTGGAAGAAGCTCTACCCCTAGCTGATATTGTAGTTTGGGTTGCCAGTATGCCCAAAGGTGTAGAAATTGACCCCAACTCATTAAAGCAACCTTGTTTGCTAATTGATGGAGGCTACCCGAAAAACCTGGCTACTAAACTCCAGCATCCTGGTGTATATGTCCTCAATGGTGGGATTGTAGAACATTCTCTTGATATTGACTGGAAAATCATGCAAATTGTCAATATGGATGTTCCGGCGCGTCAGTTATTTGCTTGTTTTGCAGAATCAATGCTATTGGAGTTTGAGAAGTTGTATACGAACTTCTCTTGGGGACGCAATCAGATTACTGTAGAGAAGATGGATCATATAGGTCAGGTGTCGGTAAAACACGGCTTTAGACCGCTGCTAGTTTAGGTATTGGAGATAGGGAACAGGGGACAGGGAACAGGAAACAGGAAATAAAAAATTTTGAATTTTGAATTTTGAATTGATTAGCCCCTAGCCCTTAGCCCCTAGCCCCTAGTCCCAATACCTAATCTCTAATACCTCATCCCTAATCTCTAACTATGGCAACTACTGAGCGTAAACCACTACTATTGGATTTTGAAAAGCCGCTGGCAGAACTTGCAAACCGGATTGATCAAATCCGCAAACTTGCAGAAGAGAATGGCGTCGATGTTTCTAGTCAAATTCGTCAATTGGAAGCACGTGCCATGCAACTGCGTGAGGAAATTTTTACTAGTCTATCTCCGTCTCAACGACTGCAAGTCGCTCGTCATCCCCGCCGTCCAAGTACTTTAGATTACATTCAAACTATCACTGATGAATGGTTCGAGTTGCATGGCGATCGCAATGGCTCTGACGATCCAGCTTTGATTGGTGGTGTGGCTCGCTTGGCAGGACAACCTGTGGTAATGTTGGGACATCAAAAAGGGCGTGACACAAAAGACAATATTGCCCGTAACTTCGGTATGGCAACTCCTGGTGGTTATCGCAAGGCAATGCGATTAATGGAACACGCCAATAAGTTCGGGATGCCGGTTTTGACTTTTATTGACACACCGGGAGCTTTACCCACAGTAGTCGCTGAACGACAAGGCGCAGGTGAAGCGATCGCCTATAATCTGCGCGAGATGTTCTGTTTGGATGTACCAATTATTTGTACAGTGATTGGTGAAGGCGGATCTGGAGGAGCATTAGGCATTGGAGTCGGCGATCGCATCTTGATGTTTGAACACTCCGTTTATACCGTAATTACTCCGGAGGCTTGTGCAGCTATTTTGTGGAAGGACGCTAGCAAGGCTCCACAAGCAGCAGCAGTCCTAAAAATGACTTCCTATGACTTGAAAAACTTAGGCATTATCGATCAGATATTGTCTGAACCCATTGGTGGTGCTCATTCCGAACCACTCAAAGCTGCTCAAACTCTTAAAAGTGCTTTGTTAGACAATTTAGAGGAACTGGGACGCTTAACTCCCACAGAACGCCGCCAACTGCGGTACGAAAAATTCCGCAAAATGGGTGTTTTTACCGAAGTTGCTCACTGATAGCACTGAAAACTATTGATTAGCATATTAGCAATGCTATAATTGCCTGTGGCACTGTAAAGATTTTTAACAATCTTTAAGAGTCATAGGCATTCGCATTTTTGCAAATCAAATTCAGAATTAATGAGTGATTTGTAATGTACTTATGAAAAAACCAAGGGCGCAATCTTGCTTCCAAGACGTACATTTTTATATGAGTCTTGCAAAAGCTTAACTTAGTTGCATCCTATAGTATTCCCACCTTGGCTATGGAGTTTAGCACTTGTCCAAGCAAATTCATCTAATTTTAAGGTTTGCTTAATCTAGAGCAGCAAATCGAGAAATTTGAGTATAAAGCTACGGCGATGGGTTTTGTCTGCCAAAAATTGGAAAAGAGCATGAGTTTTGAGCAAAAACAACGCGCCCTAATTACAGGGGCAAGTAGTGGGATTGGCAAAGCAACTGCTTTGGCTTTTGCTAAAGCAGGGGTGGATGTAGCTCTAATTGGTCGTTCTGTTGACAAGTTAGAGGCAACAGCACAAGCAGCTAGGCACGCAGGAGTGAAAGCAAAGGCTTATTCATTGGATCTAGCTTTTGTATCCCAAATCAAAGAAAAGATACAAAATATCAACCGTGACTTTGGGGATATAGATATTTTGGTAAACAACGCTGGTATAGGTTACACCGCAAGCTTGAGTGAAACTTCCCTATCTGATTGGCAGCGGGTGATAGACCTAAATCTTACCAGTGTGTTCCAGTGTATTATGGGAGTTCTGCCGGGAATGCGCGATCGCAACAGAGGTACGATCATTAACGTTGCGTCAATAGCAGGCAAACAAGCTTTTTCTGGGTGGGGAGCCTACAGTGTTAGCAAAGCTGGTTTAATTGCTCTTTCTCAAACTTTGGCACAAGAAGAACGTCCCTACGGCATCCGCGTTACTACTGTTTGTCCTGGTGCTGTTAATACCGAACTTTGGGATCAAGAAACTGTAAACGTCAACTTTGACCGCTCAAAAATGTTAACTCCAGAAATTGTCGCTCAATCGATTGTGTATGCTGCATTGTTACCACAGCAAGCAGTAATTGATGAGTTAACCGTAATGCCCAGTGCCGGCACTCTTTAAACGCCCAGTCATCGACCTTAAAACCTATTCAAGACTTATACCATGACTATAGCTCGTTCCAACGGTTCCAATCGCTTTCAATCTCCATTGATTCCCGACTTAACCGATGCCATAACTACTAGACCAGATCGCAACACTCACGATGGGCATCCAGCAGAATTGCATCCCTCTCCAGAAGAGGAACCAATCGAGGAGATGATAGATGCCGTCAGGAAGCTACTGGTGGGTGTGGGAGAAGATCCGGAACGCGAGGGACTCTTGAAAACACCCAAGCGAGTGGCAGAGGCACTGCGCTTTCTAACCAGCGGTTACAACCAGTCTTTGGAAGAACTCGTCAACGGTGCTATTTTTGATGAAGGACACAACGAGATGGTGCTCGTTCGAGATATTAATGTCTTCAGTTTATGCGAGCACCATATGTTACCGTTTATGGGCAAAGCTCATGTTGCCTATATTCCCAACCAAAAAGTTGTGGGATTAAGTAAGCTGGCTCGGATTGTAGAAATGTACTCTCGCCGCTTACAAGTGCAAGAGCGATTAACCAGGCAAATCGCCGAAGCGATTCAAGAAATTTTGGAACCACAAGGCGTTGCGGTTGTGATGGAAGCCACTCATATGTGCATGGTAATGCGCGGTGTACAAAAACCCGGTTCCTGGACTGTTACTAGCGCTATGGTGGGTGTTTTCCAAGAAGAGCAAAAAACCCGCGAAGAATTCTTCAACTTAATTCGTCACCAAGCAGCAATATTTTAGGGACTAGGGACTAGGGACTAGGAATCAAATATTTAGTCAAGGTTGTATATTATTCTAGCCTCTAGCCCCTAGCCTCTCAAACAACCTAGCCACCTTATCTAAATCTTTGTCTCCAGGTGTATGTTCTACACCACTAGATAAATCAATGCCACCGGGATGAACTTGATTGAGGGCTTCTAAAATATTATCGGGCGTTAGTCCCCCAGCTAAAAACCAAGGACAACTGGGGTCAAATTGCTGTAACATTTGCCAATCTAAAGTTTTACCAGTTCCGCCCAGTTGCTGGGGATGATAAGCATCAAGTAGTAGTGTATCTACATAGGCACTATAAGTAATTGCTTTATCAAAATCTCTAGCATTACGTATTCTTATAGCTTTAATAATTTCTACATTTGGCAAATTTTTACGTAAATTTTGGCAAAATTCTGGTGATTCGTCTGCGTGCAATTGAACACCAGTTAGCCCAGAATTAGTCACTATCTGTGTAATTTTCTCAATACTAGTATTAGCGAATACACCGATTTTATCGATTTTGTCGGGTAAAAGTGCCGTTATTGCTTGAATTTGTTCTAATTGTACGTAACGGGGTGAGGTAGCAACGCAGATAAATCCTAAAGCTGTTGCGCCAAAAGAAGCGATCGCTTTACCCTGTTCCGGTTTTGTAATGCCGCAAATCTTAACCCGCATAAAATAAAAATTTCAGAGTTTCTGTGTCGCTGGCAATTCTATAATCTTTGTGGTCTATGTCAATATTTTTTTGAGGAGATACGAGTTTGATTTCTTCAATTTTACTAGCAGCCCAACCCACTGTTCCTGCTACACCAGCGTGGAATCCCACAGTGGGAGTCATTATCAGTGTTAGCTGTATAGTAGCAGTCTTACTGACTACCAGAATTGAGCGCCCTCAAGTTGGCCCTAAATTACCTGGGCTGCCTTTGAGCGTTCCTGCATTCATTGCGGCGATGGCTTTCGGTCATTTAATTGGCGTTGGTATTGTTTTAGGGCTGACTAATATCGGAAGTATTTAATCTTTGAATAGAGACGTTAAATACAACGCTCTGATTCAAATTTCTCTTCTGCTATCCTCCTAACCACGGGAAGAGTTTTATTTAACCTACCTGTAGAAGGAGGATGCAGCTGCTAAATCAGGTAGAGCATAGACGTGGTTGTAAAAAGGCGATCGCTTCGCGTTTTTGTAACTAACTCAATTGATTTATGCAGGAGAAATAAACATGATTTCATCAATTCTATTTGCAGTTCAATCTACTGTTCCTTATACTGGCATGGGATGGAGCCTAGCACAGCCAGTCGTGATTATCGGTGCTTGCCTGTTATGTCTTTTGATCATTCCCCGTGTGGTGTGGTATCCCCATGTTGGGCCGAAAATGCCTTTGCCCTTCCCATCAGTTTTCAATAATCCCAGTGTGGGTACTTTCCTGGCTGCAATGGCTGCCGGTCATTTAATTGGTGTTGGTGCCTACTTAGGATTAACCAATATTGGCTATTTAGCAAGTTAATAACCAGCATATAAAATATAACTTAAATTCCAAAGGCACATCATGATTCTGGTGTGCCTGATTGCTCTGGAAAATGCACAATTGTAATAGAAGTTTCTGGGTGATTGCGAGCGATCGCTTCTGGTTCTTTTCCCAAGGCCGGTTGACCGAAACGATGAGTGCTTTCAAGTAAAACCAATAAATCATTGGCTTTGAGTAATTCTGAGATTTTCCTGACTGAATTTCCTCGCACTTTTTGAATAGAAATTTCAGTGTCGGCTACTAATGATTCTAGATTGGGTAAATATTCTTTTGGTTCAGAAAATACCTGTAAAATTTCCAAGGGAGCCTTAAGTGCTTCTGAAAGTATTTTAGCCAAGCTTATAGTTTGGCGAAGCGTAGCAGCAGAAACTCTGTAGTCAGTTATAGCTAATAATACTCTTTGGGTATTCTCAATCGGCTGGGCAAAACGAGTAATCAGTACAGGTGCTGTTGAACGACGCACAATGTTATCAATTACACCACCGAAGAAGTTTTCTCGGTATGTAGAGTAACCCTTCCAACCACAAATTACCAAACTGGCATCTCTTTCTTGGGCTGCTCGCAAAATGCCTAAATCAATAGAATCATCAATCCTACCGATAGGTTCAACACGAGTAACAGCAGCATGGGCAAGAGTTTCCGCAGTATCCAATAGCCGTTTTTGTTGCGTCTTTGCTGTTATACCCACAGAACCATGTTTATCTGAGATGATCACGTGTAGTGGTAATAAAGTGCCGTTGCCTTGTTTAGTGAGGATAATAGCCAAATTGAGCAAGTTATCTTCTGTACTAGGGTTAGCAACCGGAACTAAAACACGATTTGCCAAATTACTGAACGCTGCCGAATGTTCCAAGTCTTCTGTTTTAGAGCTAGCAGCATGGGCAGGCTCTTGCTGAATTTTTCCTCCCCAACGCTCCACAATCCAGGGAGAAGCAATACAGCTTACCAATATCATCCCGATAATTCCATTCACAGTCAATTCATCAACAAGCTTGATGTTAAAGGCAACTGTGATGGCTGCTAGTGTGGAAGCGGCTTGGGCAACTGAAAGCCCAAACATCACCATCGTACTGGGGATTTTCCATTTGAATACCTTGGCTGTACCCCAAGCTGCTAAAAATTTACTAGCGAATTCTGCCCCAATCATCACAACAGCAACTAAGATACCACGAGTATCTTTGACAAGGATAAGAGGGTTTACCAACATTCCCACAGAAATGAGGAAAATAGGCACAAATAATGTGTTGCCAATGAACTGAATTCGATTCATCAACGGACTCATCTGGGGAATGAGTTGAGTAATCGCAACTCCTGCTAAGAAAGCTCCAACAATTGGCTCAATTTCAATTAATTTGGCAAGATAAGAGACAATAAATAGAGCTGCCAATACGAACAAAAATTCTGCCCCCTCATCATGTCCGAAGCGGCGAAAAAACCAACGACCTAAATTTGGTACTCCCCAGAGGGTAGCAAAGGTATAGATTGCCAGGGATGGAATCAAAAATAGCCAGAAGCTGAGTGTGAGATTACCTTGGTTGGCTTTGACAACAATTGCTAGTACTAACAGCGCTAGCACATTCGTAATCAGTGTTCCTCCTAAAGTAGCAGTGACAACCTGATTCCGCATAATTCCAAGCTTAGACAGAACAGGTAAAGCCAACAGCGTATGGGAAGCAAAACAAGATGCTACCAATACCGAGGCTAAAAAGCTATATCCTAAGGGCAACATTGCTGCTGTGCCTATAACCATCGGAATTACAAAAGTTGCCAATCCAAAGGTCAAAGCTTTATTCGCATTGCGTTTAAGATCATCTAAACTGGTTTCCAGTCCACCGAGAAACATTAAAAACAGCAACCCTACCGTGCCAAGCAACTCTATTGTTTTATCTCGTTCTAGTAAACCCAAACCATGAGGCCCAACAATTATCCCTGCTAAAATCAAGCCAATAATTCCTGGCAACTTGAAGCGCTCAAATAATAGAGGCGTAACAAGCATAATTGCCAGAATAATTAGGAAGATGGCAACTGGATCGGTAATCGGTTGAAATATCTGTGCAAAGACTAACTGCTGAGTTAGGTTGATTTCCCGAAAATTCAAAAGCTGTAATTCAATGTTCACAATGGCTACTTTTGAGAAGACTGTTAATAGTAGGCAGAGGACAGACGGCAGAAGGGAAAGAACAAGCTTTGATAAAAGCCTTCAAGTTCCACCTCAGATAAGGATTTAAGAGTCTAACCTGTAAAACTTCTATCACCGTATAATAAAGAGTTAGTTTAAAATTCTTCTCAATTACCTTCTGCCCTTCGGATTCGGCAGTCCCCCAAACTCCTTCGGAGACGCTACGCGAACGCCGGAAACCGCCTTTGGTGGTGGGCTGCCTCACCTCCTGCCTACGTACTTCTGCTTTAATTGAGTAAACCCTTCTCCTTCAGTGCTTCCAAAACTGCCTGAGCATCAGGTGAACCCTGACGGTAGAATACAGGCGGCTGCCCAACAGGAGCATCTATCTGTTGATACATGCCTTGAGCTACATTCCCGTAAGTATTGCCACTCCACAGGTGAACCCATTTACCAATGGGCAAATAAACATTAACACTAGTCGCGCCCTGCTTTAAAACTGGTGCGATTAAAAACTCACTTCCGAGTAAAAACTCATCTTCGATTGTGTAAGTATTGGGATCATCAGGATAGTGTAAAAAGAGATGACGAACGAGTGGATATCCTGTTGTTGCTGCTTCTGCGATTAATTTTTTTCTATATCCAGCAAATGCTGCATAAACCTTTGCCCAATAACTGAAAGTTGCTATTGTTTCATCATTAGTATAAAACTGGACATTAGCTTCGGGCTGATTACCTTCATGAGTACGGAAGATTGGGCTAAAGGCATTCATCTCCATCCACCGGAAGAGGAGTTCCTTAGAACGCTTGAAGCCAATACCCAAAGCGAGCAAAATTGGATAGGCAATACTCGTGTACCCACCAATATCACTGTGGTTAATGCTAAACCCGGATATTCCACCGCTAATTAATCCTTTCAGGGCGCTAGGCATACCGTCGTTTTCTTTCCAAGTGACATTTTGATCACCCAACCACATAGCTGTACTAAAAAGAGGAGTTTTGAGGTATCCGGCGCGATTGAAAAACCATGCCTCACCTTCTCTACCAGCTTCTGCGATCGCCTCCCGATTTACTTGTACCCAGTCAACTACATATTGATTGTGATAGCTAAGTCCTGATTCTTGAGAGTAAAACTCACCATCAAACTGTGCTGCTTCCGCGAAGTCAGCCATCCAAAATTTTGCACCGTTGCCTAGTATCTCTTCTTTAATCAAGCTTTTAAACCATTCACGGGCATTCGGGTTACTTAAGTCAACAAGAGCGGCAGCAAAATCAGTATTATCCACAAGATAAATCTCTCCAGCTTCATCCTTGACCAAAAAATCTTGTTCTTCTGCTTCTTGGTAAAGGTTCCTTCTGCCTTGAACTTGTTCTGGAGGAGGATTGACCAAAAAAGGATTGATATATACGCCAACTCTAATTCCTTCCTGGGCTAAATCGGCTACTAATTCTTTCCAGTTAGGATAAGTATTTTCATTTAACTGCCAATTCCACCATAGTTGTTTGCCGATCGCTGTTTTGCGTTGTCCTACCCAGTCTTGCAACCAAAAACCAGCAATGGGAGTGTTGAAAGCGCGTAGCTTTTCCCAGACAGATTGTACTAACCGAGTACCACCCTGCATTCCAACAATCGCACCAAAATTCACCCAGTCGGGAAGAGGGGGCATTCGCCCTGTGTGGGCGGTATACAGTTCTATCAACTCTAATGGAGTCTCACCAGTAAGAATTCGCCCCTGCATCTGGTTAGAAAAAATTCTCACGCTAGCTGTTTCTTTTTCTCGCAGATCGAATACAGAAGGTTCGGTATTCATTAAAAACAGCGATCGCATTTTGCTGGTAATAAAATGAGGTGCTGGAGCGTAGCTAGAGAACATTGTACCTGCTACCCCCAACAAATTCAGGGTTTTGGGGCCAGGATCTCCACGACCGATTCCCCCCTCCTCTGTCACAATTCGCACTTCATAACCTTTGCAATCAATTCGAGAAAATTGCTCACCGAAGCCGTAAAAGTGTTCGTCAGCCGATGTTGCAAATCGCAATTGAGCCAGATTTATATCATCACCAATGATATGCAAGTAAAAATCGAGTTGTTTGGAGCCAGAAGTACGGAAGTAAAGTGCGTACTGGGCGCTTTCGCCTTGAGAGCGTGATTCCTGGAGACGACCAAAAATTACCAGAAAATCTCCTGCTGCCTCAATCCGATCTACCGTTTGATTGGGAAATTGGGACTTCCTATTTTCATCAATTTCTACCGAACCCCGTTCCTCAACAATTTCTAGGTGTACTTTTGCTCCAGCGACAAAGTTCTGACCAGCAGGTGTGTGCCATACTATCTTTGATGGATTGTCTGCATGATTTATATATAGATACGGCTTTTGGGCATCAGCACCCTGCCAATTGATCGTAAATTCCCCTAACTGATAAGTTTGGCTGGGAACAACTGTAGCGATTACACCAAAATCGATAACTTTTGGACGAAAAATGATCCGAAAAGGTTTAGTCAGCACTCGCAGGAGCCGTCTTACTACCCAACCAGAAGAACGCACTCTGGACTTTGGTCGTTTTACCTGTTTTTGGAGTTGCTGTAGCTGTTTAAAAGTTAACGCTTCTGGGGTGTTTTCCTGATAGTACTGGGGAGAAGGCATATTATTACTTCCTATATAGCTGAAATTACCTATAATTTTCGTTAATTATATGTATTTAAAGTAACATTGAATATTGTTTCAAGAATTTTTATAGTTTTTGTCACCCCTTCAGATTTAAAACTTACGCACGAGTCACGGAAGAATAAAACCACTCCAGACACAGAGGCACGGAGGAATAAAAGTTAGAGAGGATTTTGCGTAAGTCCTGAGATTTTTTCATCAGTGTGACAAAACAATTTAGTGCGTTAGGATATCCGTAACGCACGCTAGTACATATATGTAATTTCAATTGGAAAAGAAGTAATTCCCGACTACTGCGTCTTGAAAATAGAGTCTAGAGAAAAGAGATTTTCCCCTCGTTGTGGACTATTGCCCGTGGGGGCTAGTTGGTTCAGAACATCTTGATCGCAGGTTTTATCAAGCTCTGAACTTCATCATCCGAGTTCCAAGCCTCATTATTGAGCTTCAGAAGTCCGTCATTCCAGCTCAAAACCTCGCCATCCAAGTTCAAAGCCTCATCATTGAGCTTCAGAACCTTGTCATTTCAAGTCCGTTTAATTCATCATCAAAAAAATCTCTCCGCGTCTGCCCCTCTTTGCGTCCCCGCGTCAACCTTAACGAGAAGCTCTACTTCCTTATTTTTTAGCCTTGCAGCTGTTCGCTCAGACTTTGCTCTAACATTTCTAATAAACTATCAACATCTTTACCAACTTGTTCAAAACTGATTGGCGGTGCTGGTTGTGGTTCAAAATGAATTAACTTAATTTGGTCTTTTCCAATACCGATCATGACAACTTCCACTTCAGGTTGATAATGCGCCACAATTCCCATAACTTCCTGAAGTCTATTCTCAACTTTCAGATTTAAGTTCTCTATTGCTTCTTGAGGACAGTAAACAAAATGTGGTTTTGGTTGCAAGTCAATGCCAATAGTACCTTTGCTGTCACCATTTTCTAACCACAAGCCCCAAGCTAGTGCCGCCAGTTCTTGTTGATGAGTTTTGATAAATTGATCGAGTTGGCGACGCCACTTATTCTCTGGTGATTCAGGCTGTGTAGTACCAAACATCATAATTTAACTAGGGGACAGGGGACAGGGGACAGGGGACAGAGGATAGAGGATAGGGGATAGGGGATAGGTTAGTTATATTTTTATGTAACCTGTAAGCTATAGCCTTTTACCTATTTACCCAGTGCAGAAGAACGATTCATAGAAAATCATCTCACGCTCAAAGGCAATGTTGACAAATTTACCTTAAACCAGATTGAACACGCCATAAACTAGCATAAACTCCATTCTGCTCTAGCAGTTCCTCGTGGGTTCCAGACTCGACGAATTTTCCATGTTCCATGACATAGATATGATCGCTATTACGAATAGTAGAAAGACGGTGAGCAATCGCGATCGTTGTTCGGTTGACAGTAATGTGTTCTAGCGATCGCTGAATTGCTGCTTCTGTTTCGTTATCTACGGCTGAGGTGGCTTCATCTAAAATCAGAATTGGTGGATTTTTGAGTACGGCACGAGCAATAGCAATTCGTTGGCGTTGCCCGCCCGATAGCTTTTGTCCTCTTTCGCCCACTATTGTTTTATATCCTTGGGGCAGGCTTGTAATAAATTCATGCGCCTCTGCAATTTTAGCCGCTATAATAACTTCTCGTTCGCTAGCGTCAAAGCTTCCGTAGGCAATATTCTCTGCCACAGTACCATGAAATAAAAATACATCCTGACTCACCAAACCGATACAGCGGCGTAAATCTTGCAGTTTTAGCTTTTGGATATCAAAACCATCTAGAGTGATTTCTCCCGATTGGACTTCGTAAAACCGCAATAAAAGTTTAACTAAGGTGCTTTTCCCAGAACCAGTTGAACCGACAATAGCGATCGTTTTCCCTGCTGGAATCATCAATGTCAAATTTTTGATGACTGGTTGTCTACCTTGATAAGCAAAAGTAATGTGTTTAAATTCTACTTCCCCACGTACTTCTTGCAAAGCTAGCGGCACATCTCCCGGATGTATAGCAACAGGAGTATCCAACAAATACATGACTCGATTTGTGGAAGCCATTGCTCGTTGATATTGATCAAAGGTTTCGCCTAATCTAGTTAAAGGCCACAGCAAGCGCTGAATTAAAAACACTAAAACGCTATACGCGCCTACAGAAATTGTGCCTCGAACTGCTGCCAAGCCACCATAGAATAACAATGCTGTGAATCCCACTAAAATCAGCATCCGAATTAAAGGAACATAGGCAGCAGAAAGTCTAATTGCTTTGGCATTACTACGGCGATATGCTTCACTTTCTACTGCTAAACGCGAGATTTCGTAATCTTCAGCAGTGAAACTTTTAATAGTAGTGATTCCACTGAGATTATTCGCTAGGCGAGAATTAAGTAAACTCACTTTTTCTCGAACATCAGCGTAACGAGGCGCAAGTACATCCTGATAAGCAAATGTTCCCCAAATAATAAAAGGTAAAGGCAACATTGCCATCCAAGCGACATTAGGAGCGACAATAAAGAAAGCGCCACCGATAATGATTACAGTTGTCGCAACTTGGATAATGTCGTTTGCTCCTCTATCCAAAAAATGCTCCAGTTGGTTAATATCGTCACTGAGAATAGACATCAAACCACCTGTGCTACGTTCTTCAAAGTATGCCAGTTCCAAATCTTGTAAATGCTTGTAAGCATCCAAACGTAAATCATGCTGGATATTTTGTGCCAAATTACGCCATAGTCTGGCATAGGCATACTCAAAAATAGATTCTAAAATCCAAATAATGACAGTCAGAAAAGCAAGAATTAAAAATTGTCCAAAAATATCTTTAGATTCCCAACTGTGCAATGATAGAATCTTGCTGCTTTATAACCACATCAACCGCAATCCCAATCAACCCTGGTGGTGCCAAGTCCATCAGCTTATTGATCATAGAGCAAGTACTGGCTTGCCAAAATTGTTTGCGATACTGCTGTCCATAATTCAGCAGACGTTTGAGAGGATGGGTTGAACCCATACCTTCTTTCATCGCCTGACGAGATTTAAATACCGTAGTCACTGCCGTTTGCAATTACGTGAAAGGACTGATACTACCATGTTTGCCATTGATGAAGCGTCACCATATAGCTAGAAATACTTAACAATAATCAAAGGAGATAAAATTTGAAAAATCAGCAATTTGGTAGTTGGCAAAGCATAGTAGCAGGTGTTGCAATAGCAGTACTTGTGATATTTGCTCTCAATTCCTTTATCATTATTAATCCAGGTGAAGCGGGGGTGTTAAGTATTTTGGGTAAAGCAAAAGATGGAGCTTTATTAGAGGGTATTCATATCAAACCACCTTTTATCTCTAGAGTAGATGTATATGATGTAACGGTGCAAAAATACGAAATACCTGCTCAAAGTGCTACCAAAGATTTACAAGAACTAACAGCTAAATTTGCTATCAATTTCCGCATTGATCCTCAACAAGTAGTTGAGATTAGAAGAAAACAGGGAAGTTTAGAGAATATTGTCTCCAAAATTATCGCTCCCCAAACTCAAGAATCTTTTAAAATTGCAGCGGCAAGGAGGACAGTAGAAGAGGCAATTACCAAAAGAAATGAACTAAAGGAAGATTTTGATACAGCTTTGGGACAACGCTTAGATAAATATGGGATAATTGTTTTAGATACTAGTGTGATTGACTTAACATTCTCTCCAGAATTTGCAAAAGCAGTTGAAGATAAACAAATTGCGGAACAAAGAGCGCAAAGAGCTGTCTACATAGCACAGGAAGCTGAACAAGAAGCACAGGCTGATATTAATCGTGCTAAGGGAAAAGCTGAAGCTCAAAGACTTTTAGCGGAAACATTAAAAGCCCAAGGAGGGCAATTAGTTCTACAAAAGGAAGCAATTGAAGCCTGGAAAAATGGTGGTGCTCAAATGCCAAAAGTTCTTGTCATTGGTAAAGACTCTCAAAGTAGTGTACCTTTCCTTTTTAATGTGAGCAATATGCAGGAATAAAACTAAGAGTTTAAATCGAAACGTAGAGCATGCCCTAATCAGTAACAAAGTACACACCTAGTAGATAATAAGCAGGTTTATGTCAAGCAAAAATCAGACTAACTTCACGATCGCAGACGCTAAAAAAGTTCTTAATAAGTTCAATTGTGTAGATATTGCACCAAAAATTAAGCCGTCAGAAAAGTCTTTAATTCGTGAAGCTTTACTTTTGATTGCCAAACTTTCTGATTACCAAATTTTAGGTATTTGTGCTGATACAGAAGCAGAAGGAATGTTAGCGATGAAAACATATTCCCTAGCTTTGGGTTATGAACCACCAAGTAATTTACCTGCTATTGATGGGCCAGTTTATATTAAATTAAACGGCAAAAACGGTGTATGCCATATCGACTCTTATTTTGGGCATCATCGTGGTGTATTGGTATCATGCCAGTCTTTTTCTCCTAATGGTATTAACGAAATGTACGGTCATTTACCCCTAGACTTATTTGTATAAGTAGGGTAGATAAGTGCAAAAGCAAAACAAGAAATCATAGGAGAAGTTAAAATTGTAGGGTGCGTTGTCGCTTGCGCAACGCACCTTATTATTAAGTAAGCTGACATAATTAGACTTAGAATTTACCTTCTGCCTTCTGCCTTATACTTAATACAAAATTTTAAACTTGAAATTATTATGAGTCTGATTACACTGCAATCAGTTAAAAAAGATTTTGGTATTAAAGAAATTCTTAAAGATGCAAGCTTTAGTCTAGATGCGACTGATAAAGTCGGTTTAATTGGTACTAACGGTTCTGGTAAATCAACATTATTAAAAATGATTGCCGGACTAGAACCAATTGATAGTGGGCAAATTTTTGTGAATTCTGGTGCGAAAATTATCTACTTGCCCCAACAGCCAGACTTAGATGAAAATCACACAGTTTTAGAGCAAGTTTTTGCTGACAGTGGTGAAGAAATGGCTTTGGTACGTGAGTATGAAGAAATTTCCGAACAACTAGCTCACGAGCCAGAAAATAGTCAGTTGATGTCTCGCCTTTCTGCGGTAATGCAGCGTATGGATGCAAATGGTGCTTGGGAATTAGAAACCAACGCTAAAATCATCCTTTCCAAATTAGGAATTACAGATTTTAATGCTCGCATTAGAACGTTATCTGGAGGTTATCGTAAACGTATCGCTTTAGCCACAGCTTTGCTATCAGAGCCAGATTTATTATTGATGGATGAGCCAACAAACCATTTAGATGCAAATTCTGTTGAGTGGTTGCAAAGTTATTTAAATCGTTATCGCGGTGCATTGCTGCTGATTACTCACGATCGCTATTTTTTAGATCGCGTCACTAACCAGATTATCGAAATTGATCGAGGCGACATCTATACTTACTCTGGAAACTATTCATACTACCTAGAAAAGAAAGCCGAAGCAGAAGAATCCGCTCTGAGCAGTCAGCGTAAATTTCAGGGAGTATTGCGGCGCGAGTTGGAATGGTTAAAAAGAGGGCCAAAAGCCAGAAGTACCAAACAAAAAGCTAGAATAGATCGGATTGGTGATATGCAAGCAACTGAGTTTAAACAAGCTCAGGGAAAAGTTGATATTTCTACAGCCAGTCGTCGGATCGGCAAAAAAGTTATCGAACTGAAAAACATCTCCAAAGCTTACAATGGGCGTACCTTAATTAAAGATTTTACCTACGAATTTAACCCAGAAGACCGGATTGGTATTATTGGTGGTAATGGTGCGGGTAAGTCTACATTGATGGATATTATTACCGGGCGCGTGCAGCCGGATACTGGTAATGTGGACATTGGTACTACCATTCACATTGGCTATTTTGACCAACATTCGGAAGAATTACTGACAGCGTTGAACGAAAATCAGCGTGTGATTGAATACATTAAAGAAGAAGGTGAATACGTCCAAGTTGCTGATGGCACTAAAATTACTGCTTCCCAAATGCTAGAACGGTTTTTATTTCCTGGGAATCAGCAATATGCTCCCATTCATAAACTTTCTGGAGGAGAAAAACGACGCTTGTTTTTGTTACGCGTTTTGATGGGTGCGCCGAACGTTTTGATATTAGATGAACCCACGAATGATTTGGATGTACAAACGTTAGCAATTCTGGAAGAATATTTAGAAGATTTTAATGGTTGTGTAATAGTTGTTTCCCACGATCGCTATTTTCTTGATCGGACAGTAGATACTATATTTGCTCTCGAAGAAGAAGGAAAGATTCGACAGTATCCTGGTAATTATTCAGTTTATCTAGATTACAAAAAAGCCGAAGAAGAAAAGCAGCAAGCAACCAATAGTACTAAGGAAAAACCGAAAAATGTAGAGGCAGAGAAAGTAAATTCTCAACCCCCACAACCAGAACAGAAAAAACGGCGCAGACTCTCAACTTGGGAAAGGCGGGAATTTGAAGAACTTGAAGGTAAAATTGCCCAACTAGAAGCCGAGAAAACAGACACAGAAAAAGCGCTCTCCAAAGTGCCACCAGGAAATTATACTCAAGTGCAAAAACTCTACGAAGAGGTGGAAACACTAAAGCAGGCAATAGATGTGGCGACAGAGCGCTGGTTAGAATTAGCTGAAATGGAATCCTAGAGAATATCAACAGTATCAATTATACCCAAATATCAGAGGTGCAATCGCCTCCTGGATAACGTATTTCATGCGCACGAGCGGGGCCGGCTGGTTCTTTACCAAAATCAACGTAGAAATCTTGGTTAATTTTAATACCGCCATTTTCGGTATCGCAGTCAATTTGCAACAAATAGGAACCTGTCTTGGATAAATTCGGGTAAAACTGATTATCCCAACTACTAAATAGAGAATTGGTGACGTAGAGCCGCTTACCATCCAAACTTAGTTGTAGCATCTGCGGGCCACCAGCCAATTTATGGGCTTGAACTTCGCTGCCATTACCAAGCAAACCACCGCACCAAACCTGCCCAGTGAGTTTGGGTTGGGAAGGGTTACTAATGTCATATTGACGAATATCGCCGTGCAACCAGTTGGAGAAGTAAATAAAGTGATCGTCCATTGAAATAAGGATATCAGTAATTAAAGATGGCACAGGAATTGGCCAGCCTTCCACTTCTTGTGATGGCACATCAATAACTTTTTCTAGTTGCCAATGTCCGTTGGATTTGTACCAATGCCAAACATTACTGCTGAGTGCAGCACCAACAAAACCATGCGTACTTTCAGGGTTATGATGAAAACGCACTTCTAAGGGGATGATGCCTTCTTCACCTAAATCAAAACTTTCAATAATTTCGTGTTTTGACCAATCCCAGAAATGCAAATGATGACCGTATTTTGAGGCTGCTACATCATTAAGGTCAAAACCAGGATAAAAGGTTTTTGGCGCACCCCATTCACTACTCACCATGACGTTATGTCGTGGTTGATACCAAAAATCGTAGTTGAACTGCATGGCTTCGGCTTGACGCTCCCAGCGCCCGACAATATCAAAATTCTTATCTAGCAACAAAAAGCCACCAGGGCCATTGCCTTCGCCATCACCTAACATAGAAATCATCACGTTGCTATCGGCTAGGCAGTGGACTGTATGGGGAGCTGTTAAATTGGTTTTTGCTTTGATTTCTTCTGGTTCGATGATTTTATAAAGTTTGGGGGTACGAGCATCTGCTGTATCAATAATATACACTCGACTAGAACGCAGTCCAGGAATAACTAAAAAGCGCCGAGATTTACTGCTATCACCATGACAAGAGCTACAAGCATTCCAGCCAAAATGATGTAATTCATCGCCAAGATAGGGCATAGGTAGACGATGAATGACTTGGGAGTAAGTCGGAGAATTGGGATCAACATCTACAGTGGCAAGATAATCTGGTGCTTTGATATCTGTACCCGTATATAAGGCGATCGCATAAAGAATCTTTTCGCGTTCTGCTTTCAGTGCGGCTTCTGGAGAAGCGTAACCAGGCCCGCAACAAGCATGAGTCATATTTTACACCTCCGATGAATTGTTAGAAATCATAACCAAATTTGTAAGCCTAATTGTTTGAAATACTTCCAACTAGAAACAATTTGTTGGCGATTACCCCAAAGTTCTAAATCAAACCAACCATCTTTTTCTGTGGTGTCATCTAATAAGGCTCCAGCAATATTAACGGTTAAACCGTAGCAGGAAACCAACCCTGCGATGACGGGAGAAGAACGGTAATTCTGAGGAATGCAGACTTGCAACTTAGCGCGAGTTGATTGTCCATCTGCTGCATTCAAATCTTCTGCTGTTGCGATCCTATTGAGACATAAAAGCTGGATATTTTCCATCCTTTCTAGAGAAATTGTTTTGAAATTTAGCTGCACAATTTCTATATTCAAACTTTTAAGATAGGCAAGCCCTGCTTCTACTTGTTGAGAACTTCCTTGAATTTCTAAGTCAAACCAACCGTCTTCGTTAATATGAGCTTCTAAATAGGCTGCTGCAATGTTGATTGTTAAGCAGTAGCGAGAAATTAATCGGGAAAAAATAGGTTGGCAGTAGTATTGCTGGGGAACACGAATGCGGACACAACCCAGGGTGGAATTAACAGTATTAGATAGGTTCATTAGCCTCAATCCCCTAATTCACAGCAGGTGTACTAGAGCTAGGACAACGCCAAGATTCTTTTTTAAGTACTGTGCTACCCTGGATACTCTTTTATCAAAAGTACGATAATTTGATAGGTTTACAGTAGTTTAGCATACATTAATTCCGATGTGTAGCGATCGCATCTCCTATTTTCCCGGATACATACACTGGAAGTAGAATCAAAGCTTTGTCTACTAATTAAAGATTTTTTGGATATATCTTTTAATCTTCATCTTGCATCCAATAAATGACTTTATCTATTTCTTCCTCATCATTGTATATGTGAGGGGAAAAACGCAATCCAAAGTTGGGTCTAATATCTATGAAAATATTTTCCTTTTTGAATTTTTCATAAGCTTTTTGAGGATTATTAAATTGAATAACCACTGTTCCTCCACGCTGTGAAGCTTCAGTAGGTATAAGCACAGTTAACCTTTTTGTTTGAGCAGCCTGAATTAGACGTTCTGTTAATACTAAATTGTGAAAGCGAATTTTATCTACACCGATGCTGTTAATTTCATCAATACCTACTTTAGCAATAACAAAAGGCAGGACTGAGGGAGTACCTCCCCAAAAACGTTTAGCGTTCTTAGCATATTGAAAATTGTGAATATCAAATTCCCAGGGATTTTCATGAGAAAACCAACCTATATCAACTGGAGCAAAACTTGAAATACTTACCGGATTCGCCCAAAGAAATGCAGCACCAGGGCCTCCACATAACCATTTAATAGACGAACCTATTACAAAATCAGCATTCCATGCACCGACATCAATCGGTATCACACCAGCAGATTGTGCAATATCAACTACTGTAAAGATACCTTGTTCTTTAGCATAATGAATAATTTCTTTTACTGGATTTAAGAAGCTGTTACCGTAAATAACATGAATAATAAACACAAGTTGAGTATCTTTTGTAAGATGCTTTTTCCAACTATCTAAACATAACTGATTATCCTTGATTGGTAGGAATTGAATTTGGTAGCCACTCCTCTCCATTTGAGACAAAGCAAATCCCATCGATGGAAAATCAAATTCTGATAGTAGAATCTTGGTTCTACCTTTACGTAGTGGCAGCGAATGTAAAATTTTGCAAATTGCGGAAGACACATTAGTTTGGGGACAAACCTCCTCAGAATTGCAATGAATTAAAGTAGATAGAGATTTGCAAAATTCATCTATTAAACTTAGCCATTCCTCCCAAGCGTTACCACCTTGGAACTTCCATAAGTCAAAGAAACGCTCCTTTTCTAAGGCTGTTTTTTGTGGAAGACATCCTACCGAGTGGTTTAGTAAATAAATACCTTTAGGAATAAAAAAGTATTGTTTATATTGATTCGCCATTACTAATCCGATAAGATTGAATTAGTCATTCCCAAATCTGGTTACTTTTCCGACAAAGACTGATAATTTGTTGGTTTATATCTCGTAATAAAATTCAACAGAAAAATAACCTATAGCTACAGAAACTAAGTCGGGTTATGTAGCAATAAGCTTTTCCTTATTAGCAATAGATTCTCTAACTTTACCGTATTGTAACCCCCAAGCATCAGTCATTTTATTTCTGGTCTCCCAAAGCTCTGGAAAAAATCTCATACGCATTCCACTTTCTAGTAAATCTACAGGTCTTCCTTTCAAAGATTGGGAACCCATTCCTATAGTTCTATTAATTAATTGAATGTGATGATAGCGGAATTTTTGGAACAGTTCATCATATTCTGCTAAAGCTTCTGCAATCATGTAAGCATTGCAATGAGAATACTCAGTATCATAAATTTGTTCTAAACTCAGTCCATGTTTATCCAAATAAAAAGTCTTAAAAGACTGCCATAGAGGTTGATACATTTTCATAATAGTGCGAAAACCAGGAGATTCTTGCCCACTGCCATTTCCTAAGTGTATGCGTATCTCTTGATATTCCTTTGGTGACATGGTTTCCAAAAGGCTCAATTGTTGGATCATGATTTTTTGGATTCCATGAACTCGATTAAAAAGTGTAATTACTCTATTAGTGTTTTCTTTTTGGATATATTCATCAATATCTAGAAGTGTATAAGCAATAAGCTTCATCCAAAGTTCTTCTGACTGATGAACAATTTGAAACTGAAGTTCGTCTTGATTGCACAATTCTTTATAGTCTTTCTGGCAGGAAAGTAAAGCATGAGTATTCAAATAAATCTCATAATCTAATGTTCCCTGACCATTCATAATCGAATAAAAATACTCGCGTTCCATTGAAACCTCCTAACCCTTAGTTTAGAGTATGTCATCTTTTAATAATTGGGAATTGGTTCCAAAATTTTGAACTAATGTTCTAAACTAATGTGTTTATTTTCTTTTTTACTGGCTTTAACGGTTTCAACAAGTTTTATCTAAACAATATTAAATACTAAGTAGGCAGAAATATTGAGTGCTATTTTATTTGGAATAAACTTGATACCAAGAGAACTATCTTGTTTGATGCTGGTTGCTCGCTAAAACCAAATTGGATGCGATCGCCTGTTTGTTACATCGTATGGAACCAAAAAATCACTACACCTGTTGAATGGCTCTAGTATCTATTTTAGTTTGTGGTGTTTGAGGTTGGGGTCTATCTATGGAGTTGTTATTAGATAAGCATCCTATTTTCTCTTTGACTGACAAAAGCGTCTGAGTACGGCGATCACCCACAATGTATCATGCTTTCAAAGGCGTTCTCCAACAAAAATGTGAGGATTATGGCACTATATTGACTGGAAATATTTGCTTTAATACTTTTCGCTAACTTGAATAGTACAAATCTTATGAATGTTAATAGTTTTAAGCAAGTAATTTTAGTGCGTTAACTGATCACCTAACTTGTGCAGTTGATGCTTCTGTTGCAATTGGTACATATGATTAAATAAATTCCAGCAATATTCCTCTGGTAATCCGCAAGTTACCGCACCACGCAAAACTACATTAAAGTACCAGTCATTAGGCGCAAATTCTTTTGATAATTTATTAACTACTACATAAGTACGAACACCGTTGTAAACTTGCCCCTGGCAGTGAATATCTATAAATTCGTGGCGATAACCGCCGTGTGGCACATCTTCTCGTTCATCCAGGCGATCGCTAACTCGCATCGGTAGCTGGTAGAGTACACCGTGTACTGTGCTACCTGGATCTTTGACTATATCTAATACTCCACATTTACGAAATGGGGAATAGCGATAAAAACCCAGTCGATAACCTTTGAGTATTCCAGAGCCAATCACATAACAGTGGGTATTTTCGCCAAGCGATCGCTTCAAATCTACCGGACACATACACGAACCATAGGCAAAATAGTAAAACATTGGCTCTTTTTGTTGTATCGGTTGCAGTCTCAAGTCTAAGTTTGCAGGCTCTTGAGACTGAATCCAACTGTGGTGTAAGTGTCTGCCCTGCTTGCTCATCTGTCTTTAGCAGTATTAATGCAAATTTTTAACTTCACTATAATATACAAACCTTTTATCACTATTTCGGTGGGCAAATAGTAGTTTATATTGCCACAACTAAGCTGAAAAATATCTAGTTTGCATATTGAAATGAGACTAAACTCTTGTGGGGTAGGCATCTTGCCTGCCCATGTTATGCAATGACTTTTCCCATACTACTGAATAACGCCAAAACAAGTGCCTTCTAACATTCACTCCTGGCAGGAAATGTGTATAGATTTGCTTTGCTTGCGATAAGGTGAGGTAATTATCTGTGCGCCCATGTTCTCTCCATGCTTCTACTGCCTCCTGTGAAGGTTTGATGCGCCTGTTTTTGAGGATCTTAAATATCAAGTTAAGTGGAACAGCTATTAAATCGCTCAAAGTATCCTGGATGCTTTCACTTTTGAGTAAGTCTAGAATTACAAGCTTTCCACCTGGTTTCAAAGCACCTTTCAAATCAGGTAGTAAATTCTCAACTGGCAAGTGATGAACAGTCGCAATAGAAGCAATAACATCGAATTGCTCAACTGCAAACTCCCAGTGCAATATATCGGCAACCTGGAAATTTATATTTGTATAATCTCCAGACTGCCGTTGAGCAACTTCTATCATTTTTGGAGATAAGTCTATTGCAACCACTCTTTTACAGCGTTCGGCTAAAAGACGAGTGAAGACACCAGTTCCACAGCCAATTTCCAGAATACTCTCGCAAGCAGATGGTATTTGCTTGAGTAAAAAACCGTGATAGTGGCTGTTGTGATCCCATTGCGCTGGTTCTAACAGTGCAATTCGATCAAAATCTTTCTGAATTTTTTGAGTAGGCGTCTCATTCATGTTGTCTTTTCTAATGGCAATTTAGGTAAAGAGGTGGTGGCGCTTGTATCATTATCTACTTATTCTACTCATCAAAAACAAATACTCTCCTTAAAACCATTCATCCAAGAGCGATCGATTAGACGATCGTGTTGCAGCCGACCTACAATAATAGCGGGATGGATGCCGATACGCTTTGCAAAATCAACAACATCTGCTTTAGATTTAAGTCGCGTTAATTCTCCTTCATACTCAGGTGGTATCAAAAATTCCCGCGCCCATTGATTTGCTTCGCGTTCTGGTTCAGATACCAACCTTTCCTCACTATCCCATTCATCCAGAAAAATATTTTCTTTATTATGTAGCAGGATATGTGCTGCTTCATGGAAGAAATTAAACCAGAAGCGGTCATTGGTTTTACCGTAAAGTGAAAGTTGAATCAATGCCTTATGGGGATTTAACCACCTTGCTACACCGCTGACGTACGCTCTTTTTATTGATGGTACTAAAACAAGCACAACTCCTGCTTCCAGGCACAACTGCTGCATCCGTGGCTCAAATTCCTCTGGTGGTAACACCGTCAACGCGCGAATTTCCCGCACTGCTTTTTCAAACTTTGGTTTACTGTACTTAGGACAGTCCAGTTTTTCTGCTTCTATTTCACCCAAACGCAACCAAGCAGAAATAGCACCAACATCACTTTGTTCTTCGCGGGTGCGGCGAAAGGAAATTTCTAGACTTGCGTAGCATTTCTCCCAATCTTCCGGCGAAGCTACACCGAAAAAATGTAATAACTTCTTTACCAAGCTAGGTTTATTCTTGGCAATTAAATTGCACTTGGAAATTACACCTTGGTTCATCAATTCTTTGACTGGTAATTGATCTAACCAAGATGTCCATCCCTTTAAGCGGTTTTCTTCTTCTTTCCTTGCTAGAGCAGCGCGATATTGGGCTTCACGATTGAGCCAAAATACTGCTGTACTCCCTAAAACCCGTTCTAGCTTCAGGGCTGTTTCTTCATTAATAGGTGCTTTGCCATTAATCAACTGGCTGATATGTTTAGTGGTGTAGCCTAAACGCTCTGCTAACTGTACTTGTGTCCAATCACGCTCTTCTAATAAATCAGCAATGGTATCACCGGGAGGAGATACCCAATCTGGAGTGAATGTTCGGGTTGTCTCAGTCATGGTAATCCCCAATGAAAACAATACAAACAGCAGTAACTTTTGACCAATCAATACTTCCATCCTCGGTAAGAGGAATAGGATCGTTATCTGGCTTAAATACAAGTCGTTTACCACCTTCTAGGTCTACTGCAAATTCACCTGCCCGATCTCCTTTTAAGGGATGGGGACGACCAGCAACTAATTCTGTGACACAACTAACAGCAGCAAGATCCGCCAATCTGGTTGTCAATTTCTTGGCACACTTTGCACCCAATTTTCTTTGCGCTAATTTTTCTTGCTCGCATAGGTTTTGCAGTTTGCTGTCAGCGAAAGTAATTTCCATGCCTTAGTAGACTAATATAAGTTTACCATTTTGGTAAACAAATTTGTTGCCCAGAGAACATATCATATCAACTGATGCTTTACCGTTTTGGTAAATAATTTTGTAGTAACTCACTGGGGATTCGGTGTACGCTACTGAAGCAGTTGATTCCAAGCTTTGAGTACTACCTGCAAATTTTTAGGTAGGCGATTTTGAGAAATATCGTTGAACTGAACCGTACCATCTGGACTGGTTAAAGTATAGGTGATGTAATCGGCAGCGCCTGTGGGGGCTGGATAACTCAAATTCTGGAATGAATCAGATCCGTTTTCTTCTAACAGTCTTTGAAACTGTCGCAGTTGTTGTAAGGAAATTCGGCGAATGCTGCGTTCCGAGTCATTAGCATCACCCATGCGAACCCGAATCAAACTTCCGTCATCTAGTAATAAAGTTTCATAGGTTCTACCAGCAAAGCCACCACTAGAAATTTGTCGAAAAACCATCCCACTTTCTAATGGTGGTGGTAATTCGCTGGTTGGAATTGACACGGGTTTAAAACTACTATTGCGAGTAATTTTGCTGGCTCGTCTGTCAAATTTGATTGTATCTGGTTCACCAACACGATAAACCAAACGCTGTTGTCCATCAGTGACAGTTACTCGCCAACCAGGTACAATACTAGGAGCGCACAAAATCAACGGTTCGCTAATACCCAAACAGCGATCGCTCCATTCTCGGCGTTCTACTTCAACTACACGCAGTTGAGAAACAGGTAATCCCAACTCCTCAGATGCATCCTCTAAAACAGCGTTGTTAATTGATTGTGGTAAATCAACACGACTTGCATTTTCATTTAGCCTAATTTGAGAACCATCCTGGTTAGCACGATAAACTAGGCGTTGTTTTCCTGCTTGTACAGTTATTTCCCAAACTTTTTGAGCAATCTGAATGCAAGCTTCATCAGGACGTGCTAAACCTAAACAACCATCAGCAGTTATTTGTTGAATGTTAATAATCCGTAGTTGAGAAATTGGCAATCCTGTGCGTTGAGATGCTGCTTTTAAAACTGCATCATTTACTTTTTGAGGTAACTTACTATCACTAATTTGGCTTTCTCGCTGATTGAATCTAATTATAGAACCGGAATCATTAGTGTGATAGACCAAATTTTGATTGCCTGTGCTAGCAACTACCCGCCAACCTGGTACTAAAACCTGGATACAGTTTGCAGTCGAGTTACCTAATTCTAAACAGCCATTTCTCCAAGTTCTTCGTTGTGCTTCAATGATTTGGAATCGAGAAATTGGTTGATTCAAACGTTTAGAGCCGGCTTTTAAAACAGCGTTTCTAACTGAGTTTGGTAAGTTTTTTGACTGGTTGTTTGTGGGAGTATTAGAATTTGCTAACCGTAAAAAACTTCCACTGCTATTCGTATGGTAAATCCATCTTTGGCTACCATTAGATGCTATTACCCGCCAACCTGGAACCAATGCTTGGGTGCAAAGCTCATCAGGTTTGGGTAGTTCTAGACATCCATTACGCCAAGTCTGTTGACTATATTCAATAATTTTCAGTTTGTTGGGTAAAATTCCTTCTCGACGAGAGAGATTTTGCAGTACAGCCCTAGCTACTGGCTGTGGTAAACTGCTTTTTTTAGTATTTCCTTTTTGAAATTCATTAACAGTTTCTGGCAAAGAATTACTTGGGTTGGCTGTAGCGCTTTTTAATAATGTTAAACCACTACTAACTGATAAAATACCAGTTAATATTAAAGCGGTGAGAATTTGAGCGTGTTTGATGCTACGATAATTCTTGAAGAAGATTTTCATAGAAAAATTGCCAATTTAGTAACTAAATAATAGTTAATAATCAATAAATAACTGACAAGTAAGAATTAAAATATATTCTGTTATAAATTAAATCATCAGGATAAATCAAAGTTTTGCTTGTAAGGATTACACAAAGACGAGACGCAGTTATTCTCATCTTTTGTTCCTGCTTTTTCAAAGTTAATTAATATTAAGTAATTTGGTACAAGGTATTGAAGATTAGTAATTTGCTCCGATAAAATACCAAGATAAAGGGAGCGTTGCCCATCATATAAGCGATCGCACTCAAGGATACGAAGATAAAACCGAATATGTTTGTCATCAAGGTAAATTAACCAGTCTTGAGCAATAAATTTCCTTCGGCAGTTAAATAAGCAATTACTTGCGTAGGAAAAATATGTTGAATCACACTTTCTCTTTTGGTGGTGTGGCAATACCGCGCTTAATTAAACTCGCCTCAAGTTCTTTAATAAATTTCAAGTCTTCCTCTGGCAAAGACTGGCTTGCCAATAAATCTTCACTGATGGCAGGTTTTTTCTCAAGGAAAGTAAATGCTTGGCGAAATTGACGCCCAGTTGCCTGAATCGGTGAATCAAAGTGACAAGAAATTATTTGTTGAAAGTCCCATGTTCCGATTTTGTCAGCCCAGTTAAGCACTTGTGTTGGTGCTTGAGGAAAAATCAGAGTTTGTAGAATTGGCGCTACAAATGGACGCCCATTTAAACGTAGAGCATCAAATGATTGTTGCCAGTATTGTTGCCATCGAAACGGAAATAAACCGAAGTATGCCTTTTTTGAATGATCTGGTGCTTTGAGCGCATCGCGAAAAGCTTGCCACAAATTTGTCGTCTCTACTGCATGAGGACGAAAGTAAATCGCAAATAATGAGATGCGTTGCCATCCTTTACGGCGATTTGCTGGATTGTCCTCGCTCGCTTCCCAACCATTGTCTCTGGCATGAAACAACAACGGATACGGATCTAATTGGGCGATCGCGGGTGGCTCTTCTGGCACAGACAATATAGAATCAGTGACAAGTAAAGTGCGCGATCGCTTGTGAAAGACTCCAACTTCGGCAAAAGATCCTCTTCCCAAGTCAATGTCTAACACCGCATAGTCAAACTCACTGGCAAAGGGAGCAATGCTGGCATCTTCTGGGAGTTCTTGAGTTCGTTTTTGAGGAAAACCAAGCCAACTCAACGGCAAATTGAACGGGAAACTCCACTGGTGGGGAGCGACGAAGACTTGAGCTTGGGGAAAACATCTGGCAAAGTGGCCAACAAAGATTTTGTGTTCTAAACCGGAGCTTGTTGGCAGGATAATATACTTAACATCACCATGCTTTGCCACCAATTCGTTAATCATGCGCACACACTCAGCCGTCGGAGCAACTGGTGCATAAACAAATAACCCACCTGTTTCGAGTCTGATGACTGTCATCCGAATTGGGGTGATTGTGTAGAGAATACCCTGAAGTTGTTCAAATGTCCAAATAGTATCTTCAACTATTTCCCTGCAAATTGTCCGCCGCCTGCCATAGGGGTAAAGTGGTAAAACAGGCCAAAATCGCCATGACAAATCTTTTGGATGTATCCGTTGCTGCTGCGCTTGTATCTTCGATTTATGTTTGTGTGCGTTCATAGGCATTCTACCTACTTTTTGCTCCTTTCCAATTTCTAGCACTGGAAAAGCTACTGCTATTTTGACGCGATCGCCCTTATTGTTTCCAAGTTAAGCTTAGAAAGTATAAAGCTGATTTAGATTTTGCTCGGTCGTATCCAACAAAGAGTTTATGCTACTTTGACAGCATCTATAATTAATTCTTGCCCTATGAGAGTTCGTTAACCATGTCGGAAGAAGATATCCGTGCCGCCAGGCTGGAGAAAGTAGAACAGCTTAGACAACTAGGGATGAATCCCTATGCCTATCATTGGGAATCTACCCATCAAGCAGCACCATTGCAAGACAAGTTTGCCGATCTAGCCAATGGTGAAGAAGTTGATATCGAGGTGGCAGTTGCTGGACGCATTATGGCGCGTCGCGTCTTCGGTA
This sequence comes from Chlorogloeopsis sp. ULAP02, assembly GCF_038404745.2. NCBI lineage: Bacteria > Bacillati > Cyanobacteriota > Cyanophyceae > Nostocales > Chlorogloeopsidaceae > Chlorogloeopsis > Chlorogloeopsis sp. ULAP02. The sequence goes on from NZ_JAYKTT020000070.1 coordinate 90,199, forward strand.
AACTGGCTTTCTTCACATTGCAAGATGAAACGGGTAATATTCAACTTTATCTAGAGAAAAATCGCATTCAAGAAGGCATGGCAGATATAGATTCTGATGCCTTCAATCACCTCAAGCAACTTACAGATGTAGGCGACATTATCGGAGCGAAAGGAACAATCAAACGGACTGAAAAGGGCGAGTTATCAGTTTATGTTAAACAATACGCAATTCTGACTAAATCTCTCTTGCCTTTGCCAGATAAGTGGCACGGACTAACAGATGTTGCCAAACGCTACCGCCAGCGCTACGTAGATTTAATCGTTAATCCTGAGGTAAGACAAACCTTTCGTCGTCGCGCCCAAATCACAGCTAGTATTAGGAGATTCTTAGAAGAACGTGGTTTCTTAGAAATCGAAACTCCTGTTTTGCAAGCAGAAGCAGGAGGTGCCGATGCCCGTCCGTTTATTACTTACCACAATACTTTAGAAATGGAGTTGTATCTGCGAATTGCTACAGAACTCCATCTGAAGCGGTTAATTGTGGGTGGTTTTGAAAAAGTATTTGAACTTGGGCGAATTTTCCGTAATGAAGGAATTTCTACTCGTCACAATCCAGAATTTACGACAATTGAAGTTTACCAAGCCTACGCCGACTACAACGATATGATGGCACTGACGGAGGGAATTATTACCACCGTCGCCAAAGAAGTACTCGGCACGCTGCAAATCAACTACCAAGGACAAATCATCGATTTAACACCACCTTGGCGTCGCATCACCATGCACGATCTGGTGAAGGAATATACAGGTTTGGATTTCAATTCTTTCCAAAATTTGGAAGAAGCAAAAGCTGCTGGTAAAAATGCCGAATTAGAAGCCATAGAAGATTGCCCTTCAATTGGTAAACTTCTCAATGAAGCTTTCGAGCAAAAGGTAGAAGCAAACCTCATGCAGCCTACCTTTGTGATCGATTATCCAGTGGAAATTTCACCACTAGCAAAACCGCATCGTTCTAAACCCAATTTAGTAGAGCGTTTTGAGTTATTTATTGTCGGGCGAGAAACTGCTAATAGCTTTTCCGAGCTTACCGATCCGATTGAGCAAAGACAACGCTTAGAAGAACAAGCAGCACGAAAAGCGGCAGGTGATTTAGAAGCGCAGGGAGTAGATGAAGACTTTCTTGCAGCTTTAGAATATGGGCTGCCGCCTACAGGTGGATTAGGTATCGGCATAGATCGTTTGATTATGTTGTTGACTGACAGTCCGAGTATTCGGGATGTGATCGCCTTCCCTTTACTCAAACCCGAAAAATCTGACTCACCCTCAGAATCAACCACTTAGAGACTTCAAATTAAAAAATCTCCTATTTGTAGGGGAGGCATTTTGTGGTGTAGATTTTCTTTCCGCAGAACTGCCGTTGCGTTAGGACGATAGTCCGGAACGCGCCATCAACACACCATATGATTTAAACAAAGCCGATGGCGGGATTTGAACCCGCGACCGCTCGATTACGAATCGAGTGCTCTACCACTGAGCCACATCGGCACATTCACCTTGAGATTATAGCAGCATCATAAGTAATCATGGTACAGCCAAATCCCAAAAATCGTACAGCAAGCCAACTTAACTCAGAACAGTATGCCCGTCTCAAGGCAGAAATCAAAAATCCTTATCGTAATGTACGGAAATTTATTTATATTGCTGGCACTGCTTCTGGTTTAATCGGGGCATTCATCTTTTTTTTTCAATCACTGGCTGGGCGCGATCTTGATACTGCCTTGCCCAATTTAGCATTACAAATTGGAATAGTAGGGCTGATGACTTTTTTATGGCGCTGGGAAGAGCGAAGGCAAAAACGCTAGACAGTAGAGACGCGTACACCGCAGGGGTTCCCCTAGAGTAATTTCGCGTCTCTACACAGTCTGTATTTGTATCAGAGTTTTCGTGAAATTTTATTATGCAGCAGACAAACAAATAGGGGCAGGTTTTAAACCTACCCCTAATTCTGCTGATATACTGCGTCCAACTGCTGCTGCTACAGATTTTAAACTATGAACTAAACTCACCATATCTTCTAAAGATAAGGCTTGACGCGCGTCAGAAACAGATTTTTCTGGTTCTGGGTGACACTCAATAATTAAACCATCTGCTCCACACGCAACAGCTGCCTTCGCCACAGGTGCCACCAACTCTCGCTTTCCTACGGCATGAGAGGGATCGACAATTACGGGTAAGTGAGTGATTTGCTTAAGAGCTGCAACTGCTGCTAAATCAAGTACGTTGCGGGTATAGTTATCGAAACTGCGGATACCTCGTTCGCACAGTACTACATTAGGATTGCCGTGGCTTAAAATGTATTCGGCTGCCATCACGAATTCTTCTAGTGTTGCTGCTAAACCACGTTTGAGGAGTATGGGTTTACCTGCTTGTCCTAAAGCTTTCAGCAAGTCAAAGTTTTGCATATTGCGGCTACCGATCTGAAGCATATCAGCATGAGCAGCAACTACCTCAATTTGGGAGATAGACATAACTTCTGTGATCACTGGGATATTGTAGCGCGATCGCACTCCTGCCAGAATTTTTAGTCCTTCTTCTCCCATTCCCTGAAAGGCGTAGGGAGAGGTGCGGGGTTTGAAAACACCGCCACGTAACGCTTGTACGGGAGCAGCAGATAGTTTTTGAGCAACTGTTTCCATTTGCTCCCAGCTTTCAACGGTACAAGGCCCACCGATAATTACTAATTCTGCATCACCAAAAGCAACTTTGTTTGAGAGTTTTACAATTGATTGGTGATCAGTATCAGACTTACTAGCTAGTTTTGCACTAATCATGATGGAATTCTCCTTTGGACTATAGAATTTGAAGTTGATAATAAAAAACCCGGAACTGTTTGGTTAAGTTCCGGGTAATTACGTTTCATCGCCATGAAGCTATTTACCCGGAACCTATTCTGGGCCAAAAGTAATAGTTATAAAACCAGCTACCGAAATCAATCATGACGATGAGATTCTCCTTAAAAAACAAAAACCGCAGAGTTCGCTCTGCGGTTCACCGGGTGGTTTCCATTAGGAAACTAGATTCACTCCCGGTGAACCACCCTAAACCAGTAATAAAAGTAAGAATTATTTGTGAACATCTGCGAGGGGCTTTTTTTAAAACTAAAATTACACCTATACTCAAAGACAATAGCAGACGCCTAGACCTGCGTCAATACCCTGGACTAAAAAAGGTGTGAAGTATGAGGTATGACAATTTTGAATTGCTTGTTAAGTACAATTTAGAAAATCAAGCTAGACGTCCATGTAATTAAATCACACTACAAAGGCAGGAAAATATATCTTTATCCTGTTCCCCGTTCCCTATTTTCAAGCTAGCTTACCGACAACAAAAATCTGGCGATAGAGACTTGTTGCTTGCCAAGGCGATCACCGCTGTTGTATTTATCTTAATTTTTGTGCCATCTACCACATTAGTTGCACGTTAATAGTCTTAAGGAATGGTAGTTGTTACAAAAGAATACTCTGAAGTTCTAAACAGATATCTACAGTGACAACTAGCGCTGTGCCGATAAATTCTCTGAAATGCCTTACCTTCCCAAAGTTCTAACATTTGCTATTTCCACTGAGTTATGGTTAATTCACTACCCAATATCTAAAAGTATTGGTTTTCAAAATCTTGTGAGGTTTGATGAAATTCAGTTAATAACCTACCTGTAAATCTTGCGTGTCTCGACGTCTGTCTTAGAAATCAGCATTCAATTGTACTTGATTTAACGGTATTCTATGGCGACAAACTACCAAAAATTAGCCGTTACCAATTCCCTATTGACGTAACTCAGTTTTGAAGCATTCTAATTTGTATTATGCCTAGCTCCAAATCCAAACTTTTAGCTACTTCTTTCGACTATCAAGGAGTTTATCCTTGTCCGGTTTGCCATGTTGGTAAAATTACTCATATGCCCTTGATGGAGGCTATGTCCTGTGATTTTTGCCATCAAATTTTTACTGTTAATGTAGAGCAACAGCAGCTAGTAATGCCTTCTAGACAACCTCCCTTAGTTTGGCGTTGGAATGGCTTTCATTGGACAGAAGCTCATTTAGAAGGAGTGGAATTTGGTTGGGGTTATGTGCTAGCAGCAATTGCTTTTATCTTTCTTCCCACTGCTTTAATTGGAATAGTCGCTTATATTTTCCCACCACATCCAGATGCTCCTTTTTCTTGGGTTCCATATATCTGGACTGTACTAACATTTTTTTCGCATTTAGCAATTATTGTTTGGTTGTTTATTGAGATTTATCAGATTCCTGTTCGAGCTTATTTTAGAGCCTTACGACAGCGTTTGAGCAGTCGTTGATAGGAAAATTTTCTGATGATTAAACTTTTGGATGACGTCTCGGTGTCTTAAACTATGGCAAAACGTACCTCTGTAATAACATTCTTGGTAAGTTTTTCTAAAACAAAGTAATTGCGCGATCGGGTATACAATCTGCCCCAACTGTTTTACATAGCAAAGCTGTACAAAAATTCTTCCTGCGACAGTTGGGTAAGTAAATACTCTCTGACTTGTATTAGAAAATGATTTTCAAATCCCAACGCTTGCTTGCACAATCTACGTCATTTTTGCTGGTGAGATTAACTGGAGTATTCATATTGGAACTGGAGGAGAACCCAAAATACAAAATACAGAAGTGGAATGCAGAATATAATTTTGAGTTCCAAATTATAACTTAGGTTATTAAATAAGATACTTCATTCAGTAGAAGTGAGAGCATAAATACTCAATTTATACTCCTGTAATTGGGTAAAAATTTAGTTAAATGAATGGGGTGATCTATTTCTTTAGAACTATTTCAAAAAGTATACTAACTTATCTAAAAATTTCGATTTGAGATGAGATTGCAAAAAGAATGTTCACTGCTAGCAAACAAGACAAGAGAAAATTTAAATGTATCACAATTTACTACATTATTTTCTATTAATAAGTAACTATACTGAGGAAACTAAATTATTTTAGTGGGTAGTAACAGTTAATCAGGCGCGAAGCTGCTTGTAGGAGCGTAACAAAACATTGATAATCCACTGAAGTGCCTAAACCTATTGTTACAATTTTTAGACATTAGTATTACGGTATCTCTTTCACTGTGGCAAATACTGCGGAAAAATCCAATTTTAGTTGTAATCATTCAACAGCAGAAACTTTGACAAAAAATCAAGCTGATAGTTAGCCGCATCACTCATAATTAAAGTTGATTATCTTTAAAAGTCTTATGAGAGAGCTGGAGCAATATTATCGGGTGTTAGACTTGGAGCCTGGAGCAACCCTAGAGGAAGTGAACCAGGCTTACAAAGATTTGGCTTTTATTTGGCACCCCGATCGCATTCCCCATGACAATCAGCGCCTCAAGCAGAAGGCGCAAATCAAGCTACAACAAATCAATGAAGCACGGGAAAAATTACGCTCTCTCAAAGCCAAATACCAAACTCCCCACCACCAACCACCTCCTCCAAAAAAATCACAAGCCAGAACCTATGAGCCACAAGCCAGAACATATGAGCCACCAAAGCCAAATCCAGACTTGAGTGGGCAGGATTTTAGCCGGGCTAATTTAAGTAACAGAGACTTATCTGGCAGAAACATGAGTTACGCCAATTTAAGTGGTGCTAATCTCAGCGATACTTTTATGCACAAAGTAATTCTTAGGGGTGCCAATTTATCTGACACCAATATGTTTAGAGCCAACTTACTTTTAGCAGACTTGAGAGAAGCCAATCTACGTAATGCCAACTTAATTGGAGCCGACTTTAGTGGTGCTGACTTACGGGGCGCTGACTTGACAGGAGCGCGAATGCGTTCTGGCGATCGCTTACTCGTAAAATTAATTGGTGCGAATTTATCTGGCGCAATCATGCCTGATGGTACAATTCATGCGTAGGATTGCCTATGTTTTGCCAAGAAATCGAGCATTACTTTGACCACTGCATCTGCTGACTCTAACACAAAGGCATGACCGCCGCGCTCAAGGATGACTAATTTAGCGTTGGGAATGCCTTGAGCTAATTGCTCAGAAAATTTGACGGGAGTCATAATGTCTTGGTTGCCAACTACAACGAGTGTGGGGCAGTGAATGTCTTTGAGGCGATCGCTCGTATCACTGGCAAGAATGGCTCGGCATTGGTGATATAGCCCACTAGGTGTGGACGGAAACGGTTGATTCTCAATCATCTGAATGAGTTGTTCCATCGCTCCTGGAGTTGAGTAAAACGCATCGGTAAACAACCAGGGTAATAAAACCTTTTGATAAAGTATTCCCTCTAGTTTCTGTGTCAACTCGCCAAATAACTCAATAAGAGAATCTAATTTCTCATCTGTTTTTGTCCAAGATGAGAGGAGTATTAAACTTTGAATTTTTTCTGGATGTGCCAAAGCTAGTTCTTGGGCAATTTGTCCGCCCATTGAATGCCCGGCTATATGCACCTTAGAAATACTCAAGTAATCCAACAGTGCTGCCGTATCAGCAGCCATTTGTTTAATACTGTAGGGGCGCTCTGGTGCAGAACTTTGCCCAACACCCCGGTTATCAAAGCGAAGTACTTGATACTGTTTAACTAGTGATGGCATCATTGCTGCCCATGTCGAACTGTCACTGTTAAATCCTGCGATCAATAGTAATAGCTCGTTTGCGCTGTCACCTTGAATTGTATAAAACAAATCAATTCCGTTAACTTGAATTACTGGCACAGCTAGATCTCCTTGAATCTTGGTTGGACATTACTATACTTTTTGTAAATCCAGTTAGTGCGATCGCTGTTAAATCAGCTCCAGTGGCGTGACAGGAATTTCTGTGGAATGTGCAGTAAAATTAGACGTATCCTGGAAAACCAAGCAGAGATGATGCTTGCTTATTATCAACAAGATTCTGAATGGCAGGAGCTAATGGCAGGTGACATTATCGACTATTGCTATTGTTGCTGTAATTGAATGCGATGTTTAAAGTAAACTTTACGCACGAGGCAATCGTTGAGAATGGAATGTAAGAGTTGTTGGCAAGCGGATCGCTCATTAACAGCATTACCGTCTTAGATATTAATGTTAATAGTTATGCACCGAGATTCTGTGTGGTGGGAAAAAGATTTTATTTTCTAGTGGTGAGATATGCAGAAGCTACAGGTTGAAGAGCTATTGAGGTGTTATATTGCTGGAGAGAAGGAATTTGCTGACCTATGGCTTAGAGGTTCTATCAAAGGTGCTAATCTCAAAGGAGTTAACCTGAGAGGTTCTTATTTAGAGGTTGCTTTGAAAAGTGCGATTGAAGTGGCGCAGACTTGAGTAATTTTAGAGGAGATCATGCAACCTTCGATAAGTGCAATCTTAGCGGCGTCAATTTGAGTAATAGCGAGTTCAGCCAGTCTAGTTTTTGGGAATCAGATTTAAGTGTAACCGCAAGGCTCTGTTGGTATTCAACAGCAAGAAACCTTAGAGTTGCCTATAAAGCAGTACTTTGAGCTTATTGACAAGAGGATTATGCCCTACGTTAAGTTACGATCGTTGTGTACCTGAGCCAGCAAAATTAGTTCATGAGCCTTGTTTTAGAGCCTGAGACACCGCCTTTGTGGGAAGATGAAACCGGAGCAATTCGAGTTGGAAATTCAAGGGTCTTACTAGAGACTGTAATCCGAGCTTTTCAAGATGGTGCATCTCCTGAGTCTATTGTTCATCGATATTCAACTCTATCTTTGTCCGATGTTTACAACACAATCGCTTACTATCTTCGCCACCAAGATGCTGTAGAGGCTTACTTGAGTCAGAGAGAGCAATTGGCTGATTCTGTACGACAACGTTTGTCTAACATTCAACCTGACTTGAGTTACATTCGTTCTCGTTTGTTGTCTCAACAGAATCCATAGCAGTGGGTATGTTGAGTTTGTTAAGCGATGAAAACTTTAACGGTGACATTGTTCGAGGGCTATTGCTGCGTCAACCTAATCTTGATTTGCTCCGAGTTCAGGATATCGGTTTACGAGAAGTAGACGATCCAGCGATTTTAGCTTGGGCGGCAAGTAACAAGCGTATCCTTCTCACTCACGATCGCGCAACCATGACAGATTTTGCGTATGAACGCTTGGTTAGAGGAGAACCGATGGCAGGGCTTGTTTGTAGTCAACGATCGAATGCCCATTCGACAGGCGATTGATGAGTTGTTACTGCTGGTAGATTGTAGCCAACAGGCAGAATGGCAGGGTGTTGTGTTGTATCTGCCACTGTGAGAGCCAAAGTCTACTATCAAAAATATTTTTAATAGTAGAAGCTAATAGCAGGTGACATTATTGACTATTGCAATTGTTGCTGTAATTGAATGCGATGTTTAAAGTGAAAGTTATGTACAAGGCAATTGTTGAGGACAGAATTTAAGAGTTGTCGGCAGGCGATCGCTCCAAAAGCAACATTCCCATCTTAAATTATGAATGTTAATGGAATTTTATGTAGAAAACTTCTTTTCCCCAGATAAATATATAGAAAAATTCGGCTTTTTATGCCGTTATAAGTAGATATACAGAATAATTTGGTTTTTGACTCCATAATGGGAGGATATACGGACAAATTCGGTTTTTCATCCTTTTACAGGGAGATATATAGAAAATTTCCATGTAGTAAATAGTTATACCGCAAAGCAATAGATGAGAGGGTGCTACAGTGAAATTTACAAAATCTCTTGCTCGTTTAGCACTTATCATAGTTGGAACTGTACTTATTTCGGGAGGCGTAGCGCTTTGCAGTTACATGGTCTCAGGTGATAGCGATCGTCAAGACTTCTTTCATGTGGATTAACATGGAATTAGTTTTAGAGGTTTACGGGTATGGCTTTGTCATCCGGTGAGCAAGTAATGATTATCCGTACAGAACGTGGACTGACGATCGCAGGTACACGAATCACTCTCTACGATGTGATGGACTACGTGACGGAACAATATCCACCCAAGTTTATCCGGGGACTATTTGATCTTACAGAGGAACAAATTAATGCGGCTTTATCTTACATTGAGTCAAATCGTGCAGAGATAGAAGCAGAGTATCAGCAAGTTCTCAAAGAAGCTGAGGAACTCCGGCAGTACTACGAAGAGCAAAATCGTGAGTTAGTTGCCCGAATAGCGGCACAGCCTCCCAAACCCGGAACTGAAGCTGCTTGGGAAAAACTTCGAGCAGCTAAGGCGAAGCGTAATTCCAACGTATGATTTTTCTGATTGATCACAATCTCAAAGGTCATGCCCTAGTTTTATTTGGAGCGATTGCTAGTCAAGGCTGGCTTGATATTGTCCCGATTCGATTTGTCACGTTTTTAGAAATGGAGCTATCGAACGACAGCGATGATAGGGTTGTTTGGCGATTAGCCCAGGAAAATCAAATGATTCTACTCACAGCCAACCGCAGCATGAAAGGAAAGGATTCGTTGGAACAAGTCATGCGTGAAGAAAATACCTCAGGATCGTTGCCCGTGATTACAATCAGCAATGCTGATCGCCTACTAAACGACTCCGAATATCGAGGGCGGTGTGTTGAGAGTTTGGTTGAAATTGTGCTTGATATTGATAGTTATCGAGGTGCAAGGCGAATCTTTATTCCGTAACATACCTAAACATTGGGCAATCGCAGTCGCATCTGCAAGGAGCGCGGTATAAAAACCCCAATGCAACGGACGGTTGAAACCTACTGGTATTGGTTCAAGGTTATCTGCCGCCGCTGATTGGAACTGTTAGCCCTTATCAATCTGCTCGCGAGACTACTATGTCAGAAGAAACACATCCAATCGCCATCACCGCAGCTGAGGCACCCGCACGAACCAAGCCATCAAACTACCCTGAACCGTTCGCGTCGCGCATGGCGGGCAGGGAGAAGCACCCACTTGGCGATCTGTTCGGACTAACAAACTTCGGTGTCAACCTAACACGCTTGGCTCCCAATGCCGTTTCGGCGCTTCGTCACGCTCACACGAAGCAAGACGAGTTCGTCTATATCTTGCAGGGATGCCCGACGCTATACACTGACGAAGGTAGCATCCAACTTTGCCCTGGAATGTGCGCCGGTTTCAAGGCTGGCACTGGCAACGGACATCATCTGATCAACGAAACTTTAGAGGAAGTCGTGTACCTCGAAGTTGGTGACAGAACCCCAGGAGATGAAGGAAGCTATCCCGATGATGATCTCAAGGCATTGCTTGTGGATGGAAAGTGGAAGTTTGTCCATAAGGACGGCACGCCCTACTTGTAACGCAGATCTCATATTGTGTCCGCTTAAAGACTTAGCATTAAGGCTGACGCGGGGACACGGAGACACAAAGACGCGGAGAAATTTTAATCGTAATTGATTAGCCGGACTTGATATCAGACATCGATGAGGTCTAACCTTTCTATTCAGGCGATCGCTCATTCGCAGCACCTGATGTCAAAATTTATGCCACAAGTCCTCGGCAGTAACAGTGCTTTGAAATTGTCAGAAGAACAATCGTGTTGTACAAAGCTTAATAATCGCTATCTGTGTTTGTATGGGTATTGAAGCCAGCTATAGGCGCGTAAAACCAGAAGAATTTGAAAGGTTGCAAAATGATCCTGCTTATGCAAGTGTTTATTTTGGTAATGATTTAGAAACGGATGAAGAGATTCATGCCTATTTTCAAGCATTAACAGCTAGCGATCGCTATTTACATCTTGATAAAAATTGGCAGTCACTTCACTTCCTATTGACAGGAAATTTTCCATACGATTGTGAAAATAAGGGTGACATATCGCTGCATAAGGTGATTATGGGTGGTTCAGAAACACCTTGGGAAGCTACCTATGGCGCGGTACGTTATCTGACAGTCAGCGAGGTGAATGAGATAGCTGAGGCGTTAGATCATATTTCAGAGGACGACTTCAGATCACGTCTTGACAGTTTGCTTGGTTCTCATAAGAGCAGAGTTTACACGGAACCATATTTTCTCGATTTGTATGCTCAGTTAGTCGAGTTTTTCAACCTAGCAGCACAAGAAGGCGACATAGTACTTTTGTCATTTGACTAATAAAAAACGATTTGATTTCTTCCCTGCTGCTTGGCGCTATACAATTTTCGATCGCTTTGCTCAATCAGAATTTGTGGTGCAGTGCCTTGCTCAGGTACTAGACTCAAATTCCCAAGCTGAGTGAGACATAAGCACTGATCGGTGAGCCAGCGTGTTCTATGCGAAGATTTTGCACCTGTTCTTGAATTGCTTTCGCAACCCACAACCCACCCTGTAAATCGGTATGCGGCAAGATGATCGCAAATTCTTCTCCCCCGTAACGAGCTACAAAATCTCCAGGTTGCCTAACGGCACGACAAATTGCTTGGGCAACTTGAGCCAAACACTCATCCCCCTGCAAATGTCCGTAGGTGTCATTGAAGGACTTGAAGTAGTCCACATCACACAGAATCAAGGTGAGTGGATACTGCTCGCAGATAGCTTGTGTTCATTCCTGTTGGAGAAACTGCTCAAAGTAACGGCGATTCGCAATCTGAGTGAAGCCGTTTAAATTGGCAAGTTTTTGCAACTCCTGATTTGCAGCCTGAAGAGTTGTTTCGGAAATATCCAGTCTAGATGAATAGGGTTATCCTTGCGGTCTAGGATACCCAATACATCATAAGCAGAATTCACCAAGCCTTGAAATGGGTAAGTGTCTTTATAGAAAGTGCGATCGCGTTCTGTCATATAAATATACATTTTTGTCCAGGTTGCTTCTGCCTTAGCACTGGAGTCAAGCTTTTCGACTCGTTGCACAAATGCATCAGATTTTGCTCTAGCGCTGCAAAGCGTTGCAAAATCGGTTGGCGAATACCTACCGCAATCCCCAATAAAAGGATTGTGAGACTTGCATTACTTAGTAACAGTACCTTTAGTCGAAGATTCAAAAGTTTGACACAGGAGTAAAAATGGGACTCGAAACTTAATTGTGCGCATATCTAAGAAGAGAAAATCTACCGAGAATTCACTGTTAAATGACTTCGAGAATCAGGATGGCAGCATCATATTGTGTCCGCTTAAAGACTTATCATTAAGGCTGACGCGGGGACACGGAGACAAAAAGACGCGGAGAAATTTAATCGTAATTGATTATCCGGACTTGATATCACAGATGAGTTTAAGGTTATCTACAAGCTTGGTAGAGCTTACTGGAGGCATAGAAAAATTCGGTTTTTCATCCTTTGACAGGGAGATATATAGACAATTTCCATATAATAAATAAAATAGTTGTGCTGTTGCACCTGCTTTTTCATGTGCGTATGACTCACTTCAATAATGGCAATTAAATCTTAGTGTTCGGCGTTTGTTGAGTTAGAATTTCCTCAATGAAGACTCAGTATTACACTGCCACCAGCCTAGATGGTTTCATTGCCGATTCACAGAATTCTTTGGATTGGCTCTTTCAGTTCGGCGAAGCCGAAGATGGCAGCTACCTTAATTTCATCCGCAAAGTTGGAGCCATTGCTATGGGTTCGACGACTTACGAATGGATTTTAAACCATCATCTCAATGAAGGAGCCGAGTGTCCGCAAGCATGGCCCTATGAGCAACCAACTTGGGTATTTACCTCTCGCATTCTGCCTATCATCAAAGGAGCGGATATTAGATTTGTTAAAGGAGACGTTTTCCCTGTGCATCAACAGATGATTGCGGTGGCAGGCAATAAGAATATTTGGCTTGTGGGCGGAGGCGACTTAGTCGGTCAATTTCACGATCAAGGGCTGCTTGATGAGGTAATTGTTCAGATTGCATCGGTGACACTTGGTAGTGGAGCACCACTGCTACCACGTCAGATCGTAACACCTCCATTAAAACTTTTATCTGCAAAGGTGTATGGTAATGCTTTTGCGGAGCTTCATTATGAAGTTCCCCGCCCACGCTGATGACATAATCATCAAAACCGCTTTTGCCATGATTTCCAAATTTGCGATCGCGCAACGTCTTTGTAGGAGAATCGCGCCAGTAGATAGCTTTCAGTGGGTAGAGTTAAACACAACTTGGCGTTAGGCATAGTTGCAGTTTGAGAGGGGCGATCGCTCAAAGCCAAGCTAACTGTTTTTGTAGTATAGTGTAGTGCAAAAGGTATAGTTTAGAGATCCTTGTTTCTATTGCCTATGATTGAGCAGCTCTATCTAAAAGTGTCTTTTGTTGGGAAATAGCCTAAACCGTTGATTGGAGTTCCACGGTGGTTAACCTTTAAGCCTGTCAATACAATGCATGACAACCTCCCAATCTCAATACGCCGGAGTTCACCATGATTCGACCGACCACACCTGATGACACGACCGCTCTGCTCGCCCTAGCTGAGGCAACCGGTCTTTTCCCGCCGAGCGCGCTAGAGTTATTGCGCCAGATGTTGGTCGATTCTTTGGGAGGAAACACCGACACAGAAAACTTCTGGATTACTGACGATGACAACGGGCCAGTGGGCGTTGCCTACTGCGAGCCGGAACGGATGACAGACAGAACTTGGAATCTGCAATTGATCGCGATCCACCCCGATCGCCAAGGTCAAGGACGCGGTGCGAAACTGCTACGCTACGTCGAGCAGGCGTTGACGGCGCGCGGTGGGCGCGTGCTGCTGGTGGAAACATCCGGGCTGCCGAGCTTCGAGCGCACGCGGGCGTTCTACGCGAAGTGTGGCTACGAGGAGGAGGCACGCATTCGCGACTTCTACGCGGCGGGCGATGATAAGGTTGTGTTCCGCAAAGTGTTAAACGCAGACTAGATCACGGTCTGGAGTAATGGGCGAGAGCGATCGCTCCAAAAGTAGTATTACCGTCTGTTTATATCAATTGGATGGGCGATCGTGTGGACGTTGCTGTTGCCGCAGTTTTAGAGAGACGATCACTGTAATTTGTACAATTTTGTATATTTTCTAAAATTTTGCAACTAAACGACTAAAATACACAATAAATCTGCGCTAGGTGTACTTGGGCTAGCTAATAATCCACAAAATCCGGAATTATATCAAATCCCGATGTCTGATCAAAGCAATGCACAAATTAAAGTAGCACAAATTGGTTTTTTGGCAACAGTTCTCGGAGCAATTATAGGGGCTGTTGGAACAATAATTGCATCAGACAAAGTGAGACTTCCTTTCTTTACTGTTACACCTCAATTAGAGGAGCAGTTATCCCAAGAAGAGAGAAGTTTTGTTGCTGATATCCTTAAAGACCTGGGGAGTACCGTAAAAGCACCTTCATTTGGTCAGCTTTTTACTAAGGAAGATGGAAATTTAAGTATAATAAACCTTGGTCAAGTTAAAAATTTCATTGTTGAAGTAACGTTTCCTAATCCAAGTCATACATATTGGGACTATGGCTTTATCTTTAGAGACCGTGATTCCTCTCAATACCGTCTTGCTTTTAATTACGATCTTGACAAAAAAGTAAAGTGGACTCTTACGGTCGTCACAATAATTCCTCAACGAGAGAAACCTCAATTTAAAAAAATTCAATGGGGTGAGGTTCAAGATTTCCGCCAAGACAGCAGTCAGGCAAATAAGATTCGTCTTATTGTATATGAAGATATAGGACTGTTATATGTTAATAACCAGTTTCTCTCAAAGCTGTCTGTAGGTGAATTACCTTCAGAAGGAGAGATAGCCATAGCAACAGATATGTTCGGTGACTCTGAAGGTAATGTCGTATCTTACAGTGGATTATATTTGTGGAAACTTGAGAGAAGCACATACAGCACTAGATCCGAACCTACTAGTCTACCTTTCTAACACGGGTAACATTGTATTCACCTGTTTGGCACGAATAATTACATCCCAAACTGGTTCTAGCTTTTTCCAGGCACCAGAATAAACTAAATGTCTCATCTTGTCGCCCCAAGTTTCTTTCAGCCAAGCACCCCGGAACATATTACTAGATTCTAGAATCTCTGGCGTCATTTTTACTGGTTTATAAACAACATGACGAGTATCGTAATAAATCCCAGTTATTCTCAGTCATACGCTCTTGCTGTACCATGCGGGTGTAAAGCGCTGTACCGGGACAGGGTGTGAGAACAGGTAATATACACCTGAATTACTACTAAGTCTGGTTCATCGTCCAAGTTTAATGGTTCAACGTGTTCATCTTGCTATGTGATTTCATCATCTTCGCTGAAGAAACTAGCAATCTTTGCTAGTCCCAAAGGTGGAAATAAATGATACTTAATTAGTCGCCAAAAGGGACTAAGTGCCTCTGTCAGTGCAGACAGAATCATTTTTACTTTCATTTGTTACACCTCGCCAGTGATGTCTGACTTCCAAAGCCCTGACTTTTGACAACATATCTAGTGATTTCAAAACAGTTTCTCAAAATCCTAACTTGTAAACTACCAGTCTTTGTTGCGGGCTGTTGTTAAAAAAATATCAGGGTTGATATTGACTATATTAAAATATTCACTAAGTACTTTCGATAGGTTAATATCAAAAATTACATAAAAGTGTAGTGACCGCTAATTGACAGTTAAGTTTTTAACACTACAAAAAAAATTAAAGAAATCCCGGATAAGTGACGCAAGGTGATGATAAAGTTGTACGATTGCAGACATCTTAATGTTTTCTGCTGAAAATGGAGATTACCAATGGACACTAAAAGCCCGGTGAGTCAAAATAACGATCAACACTGATTTTAACGTTGCACAATGGAAGTAAGTAACAAAGGGGATTGGGCAAGCAAAGGCTTTTTAATCAATTTGATGGTATTGCCGTGGTTGGAATTGTCATTGTTTCTCACAGCAAAGGGTTAGCTGAAGGAGTGCGGGAACTAGTAGCGCAGATGGTTCA
Organism: Chlorogloeopsis sp. ULAP02; assembly: GCF_038404745.2. Classification (NCBI taxonomy): domain Bacteria; kingdom Bacillati; phylum Cyanobacteriota; class Cyanophyceae; order Nostocales; family Chlorogloeopsidaceae; genus Chlorogloeopsis; species Chlorogloeopsis sp. ULAP02. The sequence continues at coordinate 105,996 of NZ_JAYKTT020000070.1, forward strand.
GGGCAAAGTTTCCTTGGCTGTTGCTGCTGGAATTGACGATCCACAAAACCCGCTCGGTACAGATGCTATACAAGTTTATGAAGCGATCGCCTCTGTCTACAGTGAAGATGGCGTTCTCGTATTGATGGATCTGGGTAGCGCTTTGATGAGTGCGGAAATGGCACTAGAGTTTCTTCCACCAGAACAACAAACAAAAGTCCACTTGTGTGCAGCACCTCTAGTAGAAGGTGCGATCGCGGCAGCAGTTGCAGCGGCATCTGGCAGTGATATGCAGCGAGTGATTGCAGAAGCCCAAGCAGCATTAGTACCAAAAGCAACTCAATTAGGCATTGCTATCAGTCATCCGCCATCAATCATTGGTGAAGAACAAGTGACTCATGATATGGGCGCCCCTGAGGAAGCTTCTCCCACAGCAGGACAAATAACCAGAGAAATTCACCTGACTGTTCATAATAGGCTAGGATTGCACGCTCGTCCGGCAGCTAAGTTTGTAGCGTGTGCCACTCGATTTAAATCGCAAATTCAGGTATGCAATCTAACTAAAGGTAGCAGTTTTGTACGTGCTGATAGCATTAACCAAGTGACAATGTTAGGGGTGCGTCAAGGACACCAAATTGTCATTACTGCAACAGGTACTGATGCAAATGAGGCTCTAGTTGCACTAGAAGCATTAGTGCAAAGTCATTTTGGTGAAGATGACAAAATTTTAGCATCTCAAGCAATCTCCTCCTCTCCCACTCCTGCGCTCTCCCCTTCTTCCCTAAAAGGAATTCCCGCTTCGCCTGGGGTGGCGATCGCACCCAGCTTTCAATTTAAAAAGACAACAGTTGTTTGGCATCACGCTGCACCTATTCATGTTCATGAATATCACGTAGAAAATCCAGAAACTGAGTGGCAAAGACTACAATTAGCGCTACGAATTGCCCAACAGGAAATTCAGGCGTTACTAACGCACTCTTCAATTCAAATCGGTGACGCAGAAGCTTCCATTTTTGATGCTCATTTGCTATTTCTTGAAGATCCCATGCTGCTGGAGACTGTGCAGGAGAGAATTTTTGCACTACACCTAAATGCAGAAGCTGCATGGGGCGCGGTGATTGAGGAAGTGGCGAATAACTATCACCAGCTCGAAGATCCTTATTTACAAGAGCGAGTAGCAGATGTAGTAGATGTGGGACAAAGAATTTTGCGAATCTTATCGGGTACTCCCATCACTACTGTGGATTTATCCCAACCAGCGATTTTAGTTGCGAGTGATCTCACTCCTTCTGACACAGCTAGTTTAGATCCGACAAAAGTTTTGGGCATTTGCATAACTGCTGGTAGTGCTACTGCCCACAGCGTCATTCTGGCACGTTCGTTAGGTATTCCTGCCGTTGTTGGTTTACCATCAGAGATATTGCAGGTTGCAGATGGAACACTGCTGACGGTTGATGGTGAGACTGGTAACGTATGGATAGAACCAGAACCAGATACTTTGGCTGTACTTGAGGTAAAACAGCATACCCAGCAAACCGCCCGACAACAAGCACTAGCTGTTGCACACCAGCCTTGCTTAACCCGCGATCGCCATCAGATGAGCGTACTGGCAAATATTGGCAGCATAGAAGATACACAACAAGCTCTGAGTATGGGTGCGGAAGGTGTAGGATTGCTGCGTACCGAATTTCTCTATCTTCATCGCCCAACTGCTCCTACTGAAGAAGAGCAACTAAAAGTTTATCAGGCGATCGCTCAAATTCTGGGTACCCATCCTTTAATCATTCGCACGCTTGATGTTGGTGGAGATAAGCCACTGCCCTATTTAGGAATGCAACCGGAAACTAATCCTTTCTTGGGCTGGCGCGGTATTCGTTTTTGTTTAGATCGTCCCCAAATTTTGCAAACTCAATTACGAGCAATTTTAAGAGCTAGTGCGGGACATCAAGTTAAAATTATGTTTCCGATGATTGCCACTGTTGCAGAAATACAGGCGGCTAAGGCTATGCTGGCTGAGGTACAAGCAGAACTACGTCAAGCTGGTATTCCTTTTGATGAAAAAATGGAAGTGGGCATCATGGTGGAAATACCATCAGCGGTTGCCATTGCCGAACAATTTGCTCAAGAAGTTGACTTTTTCAGTCTTGGCACCAATGATCTCAGCCAGTATGTGATGGCAGCAGATCGCACCAATCCACAAGTGGCTCCTTTAGCTGATGCCTTACATCCGGCGGTATTGCGCATGATCCAGCAAACAGTTCAAGCTGCTCATGCTGCTGGTATTTGGGTGGGATTGTGTGGCGAAGTTGCCGCAGATCCCCTAGCAGCACCAATTTTACTAGGGTTGGGACTAGATGAGGTAAGTTTGAGTCCTCCCGCTATCCCAACTTTTAAAGAAGCGATCGCCAAATTAACAATGGCACAAGCACGGGTGATCGCAACTACAACATTGCAACAAGACTCTGCTGCCAAAGTTAGAGAAGTTGTTTTAAATTCTCTGGTTCTATAGAAAAGGTATCTTGTTTAATTTTCCTTGTGGGTGATAGGCGATCGCGAGAAATTAGCAGTGGGATCGTGGTTATTTAACGGCGCTTTTGTGAATGTTAAAAGATGATTTATAAAGTAAACCTTAAACTGTAGCAGGATTGTGGTGCATTACGGCTAATGCTCATTTTCTTAAACTCTCAAATCTTTGTATAGCCGTAACACAACAGCAGTTTTGCGGGAAGAAAATCTACACCGCAAACTGCCTCCCCTACAAATACTTAATTTTTTTTCAGCAATCAAATCGGATTCCCATACCAAATTTGAATAGGAATTCTGATTTCAAGATTTTGGAATAGTCTAATCATCAATGACTTTAATCCAAATTCCAAAATACATATTACCAACAGCACAATATGGTATCTAGTCCTGTATTTAACATAAAGTTTTGAACACAAAACTTATGAAACCAGTTAATAGCAACACTAAAAGAATTATACGCAACTCTCTATGAGCAGTGATTCTGACACTTTTTGGTTAAACTACCTGCCAAATTTTAATTGTTTGATCGGAACTACCACTGACAACTAATTTACCATCGGGGCTTACAGCAATAGCATTGACTGTTCCTGCATGCCCAGTCAGAGTTTGTAGCAATTGCCCTGACTGCAAACACCAAATTTTTATTACATTATCGGCACTGCCGCTAAAGAGAGTATGCCCATCTGGACTAATAGTAACCGATTTCACTTCATCTGAATGCCCAGTGAAAGTATGCAACATTCTTCCACTATCGAGATCCCAAATTTTGATTGTGTTATCAGCACTACCGCTAAAGAGGATACTGCCATGAGGATGAATCGCAACCGAGTGTACTTCACCTGTATGCCCGTTGAGGGTGCGTAGTGGTTCTCCAGTACGTGGGTTCCACAGTCGAATTTTACTATCACTACTGCCACTAGCTAGAATTGAGCCATCAGCATTGATCGCAGCAGCGTGAACTGAGGAAGCATGCCAGAGGGTACAAATGCGATCGCCTTTGTGCAGGTTCCAAATTTTGATTTTATTACTGCCGCTAGCAAGAATTAGTCCATCTGGACTGATCGTAACGAAGTTTACTGGCTTTTGATGTCCCAATAAAGTGTGCAGTAATTTACCAGTAGCAAGGTGCCAGACTTTGACATTACTTTTTGGGTGTTGACAGCTACCAATGGCGAGAAAATTCCCATCCGGGCTGATTGCGACTGATGAAACTTCTCCTAAATTGTCATTTAAGGTGCGGATCGATTTACCAGTGTTGAGATCCCATACCTTAATTGTTTTGTCTGCACTACCGCTGACTAAAATTTGCCCATCCGGACTAATTGCTAAAGATGTTATTTTGCCAATATGTCCATTCAGAGTGTGACTCAGATAAGCATAGTTTTCTTGGCGTTTAATTTTCAGGTTGGCGATCGCATATAAAATTTCCTCAACTTGAGTAATACTCTGACTATCACCAACTACTGCAAAATATTCTCTTAACTTTTGGAAATATTCTGTATCTTCTATCCTGGCTGCTGCTCGCATACTCTGGAGCGGGTTATTTACTTGCATTGTTCCTACTTGTCGCAGTTGCAGCCATGCTTTGATCGAATATTCTATTTGTTGACGAGCCAAAGAGCGATCGCTGAGGTGAGAGAAACTGTGAGCTAACTGCAAAGCCAACTCCGGAATCCAATCACGACGTTCTCTTTCTAGAGCTTGGTAGACTTGTTGATACCCTTCGGCGATCGCTTGTAGCGATTGCAAATCAACTGGACTATTAATTAGACTCGGTAGTAACTCAGGTAAGAGGGGAGGCACATCATGATGAACCAAGTGATAAACATCTGCTACCCAGCCAGCAACTAAACAGTGACAAGTAATTAAAACCTGACAAAGCTGTTCAAAGTCCTGATGATTAACTTGGTATTGCAAAGATAACTTACTAACGTCAATTCCCTTAGCTTTCCATTTTTCTTCCTTTTCCAACAATGCTAAATTAACAGCATTATCTCTACCAAGGTAGTTAATTTCCTCTAGATTTTCTCCCAACGCAATCAATTCATCTCTGATTTTTCTCCATTCTAAGGCACGGTTTTTTGCTGACTGCTTAACTATTTCTCTATAAGGTATGCGAGAAATCGTTTTGTAGTAATAATGCTCTTGTTCAATTCCCCAATAACCAATCCGGAAATTTAAATAATCTCCATCTGCTTCTGACTCTAAAATCAAAACAGGCTCTGTTTTCAAAATACCAAACAGAGCCTTAATACTTGATTCACTGTGAAAACGCTTACTTTCCCAGGCTCCTGCTAAAAACTCTGTCGGTCTCACTATATCTTGTAAAGAGTAATGCTTGCCAAGAAAATCTCGTAATCCCTCAGCTAACTTTAACTCAACATTTGTAGAAATTTCCTCTGGACGAGTATCAAAAGTGTCAAATTTTACTTTAGGAGGAGCAAGAAAAATTTTGAGCGGCTTGCGTTCCTGTTTCCTAACAGAATTTAGAATTTGTGAAGGGTATAAACGCAAAGGCCAACTCTCAAAAATCTTCTGAACTTCTGGTAGTTTGAGGGCTGTTTCTTGTTCTTGAGTTGCTATTTGTAATTGTGTTTGACGGTAGAAAACTGCTAACTGCTGTTGCTCTTTGTGCTGGTTTTTGTTTTCTTCAAATCCTTCTAGTAAACTCAGTTTTTGACTAGCACTGTTTACAGTATGAATTATTTCTTGAATATGTCTAGGATATTCATCTTTATTTGTTTCTTGACGTACTTCATTGCTTTTCTGTACCAAACTTGCAATCACAGGTGCAAATTCTAGTACTAATTGAATTAGTAACCTTAAGCCTTGCTCCATACAGAGTTGCCTGTTAAATAAATAACCTTAATATCTTTCAGTGTTTTTAATGTCATAGCTCAACCCAATTAGGCATTAATACCATTCAATAAAACTCCTACATATGCCGATCCTACTACTTGATCGGAACTGATGGCTCGTTTGCTCACAAAAATAGGAATAAACAACCAGACAATGCGTAATCTAGTACTCTGAAAAATCGCTTGAATTTTATCAAAACCCTATTAAACTTTCAAAAAATCTTCAAAAAATCAAAATAGGTATTTAGCAGTTTATTTTCTCCACAAACAAAGAAATTATTGACAGCAAATAAGCGATGCTTGGCTATAGGATGACGGGAGATAGCGTCCTGCACCACTTAAACATAGTCAATATCCTACACCTAATCAAATCAGATTACTCTTCAAATCTTGTATAATGTTTAACGCCTTTTAATGAACTCAGATGGTTCTATATTTAGCCCAATATATACTATTTTAGCTAGGAAGCAGGAGGGGGAGATACACCCCATTTACTTTCATGAAATGCGTTCTTTTGAGCTTTTTTTACTAATTATCCTAATATTTCGCCTGTTTAGTTGTTGCTAATCTTTTCCCAATCTCTCGCCCCTAATCTCTACTAAATAGTTAGAACCTAATTCCCAATTGTCCGTTGACACCACGAACAGAGTTATAACCAACACCTAAAAAAAGGTTATCACTTGCGCCTACTTGAACCCCGCCAGACACGGCAATACCTTTATCTGCGGAATAGTAACCTAATCCTACATAAGGTGAAACTACTGGTAAGCTCAGGAATTTTAGCACATCTATACCAGTAGCGCTATCGGAACCTACTCCAAACTCAGCACCCCAATCAAAAGCCCTTGCACCAATAGAATAGGTCACATCACCATCTTTGGCTCCCACCGAAACCCAAGGTTGTGGTACTAGTTGAGCATGAGTACGCTGCGGGACAAATAAAACTAACAAACCCATTGATGTCAGCAGTGTTTTGGTGATAAATCTGGTTTTCACACTTTTCTCCTATAAGTCCATTACCAATGGTGACGGATTTGACTCTACTTAGGTGCCAAATGGAGATTGAAATAACTTTGGCAATTTAGGCGATCGCTTTAGGAATATAAGTATTCAGAAAAGCGGATGCTAAATTATGTTTTTTCTAATATCTTTTGAACATTCACCAAATTGATGACAGCAAAGTTCTAGCATAAATTATGGATTACTTGGCAGAACTCAAAAGCTACCTAGATGAGCAAGGACGCGTGAAAGAATGGCCCTCTAAACGAAATCGCAGCAAGTTTCAAAAGCTAGTTTTGGAGTACCTCGCAACAAAATTTGAGTCTGGAACAACCTATACAGAAAAACAAGTCAATGCACTACTGAATCAATATCACACCTTTAACGATCCTGCCCTGTTGCGACGAGAATTATTTGAGAGTAAACTAATCAATAGAATGCGTGATGGTTCTGCTTACTGGTGCAATCCTCTTCAAAATTGACGCGACCAATCACCAGGCCAACGTTCTACTACTACTTTAGTTTGAGTAAAAAATTCTACTGCATGGTTACCTTGTCCGTGCAAGTCACCAAAAAAGCTTTCTTTCCAACCGCTAAAAGGAAAAAACGCCATTGGCGCGGCAACACCAATGTTGATACCAATATTACCAGCCTCAGCCTCATACCGGAACTTACGAGCAGCCGCACCACTAGTAGTGAATAAACAAGCCATATTACCGTATTGACCGCTATTCACTAATGAAATTGCCTGATCTATAGTATCTACATGCAGCAAACTTAAAACAGGCCCAAAAATTTCTGCGCGAGCAAGTTCACTGTCAGGATCAACATCTTGTAAAATTGTTGGTTTAATAAAATTCCCTGCTTCATAACCGGGAATATTTGGATATCGACCGTCTACTAGTAATCTTGCCCCTTCATTTGCTCCTTTTCTAATTAATCCTTCAATTCTTACCTTGCTTTGAGCATTAATAACTGGCCCCATTTCTACATTAGGATCTAAACCATTACCAACTACCCGTTTTTTAGCGGTTTCGGCGATCGCCTCTGTAAATGTGCGCTGTGCTTCCCCAACTGTGACAGCAAAAGAAGCAGCCAAACAACGCTGCCCAGCACAACCGAAAGCACTATCAGCAGCAATCCGGGTAGTCATTTCTATATCTGCATCTGGTAAGACAATAATTGGATTTTTCGCCCCACCTTGGCATTGCATGCGCTTCCCATTTGCCGCTGCCCGACTGTAAATATATTTAGCAACGGGTGTGGAACCAACAAAACTGATTGCCCGAATTTGAGGATGATCTAAGATTGCATCAACAGCTGCTTTTGCCCCATTCACTAAATTCACTACACCTTTTGGTAATCCAGTTTTTTCTAATAACTGAAAGATTTTCTGCATCGTTAACGGCACTTTTTCCGATGGTTTAACGATGTATGTGTTGCCACAGGCAAGAGCATAGGGCATAAACCAAAACGGAATCATCCCTGGAAAGTTGAAAGGAGCAATCACCGCACATACTCCCAACGGTTGCCGAATCATGATTTCATCAATCCCCCTAGCAATATCTTCTAAATTTGTTCCCTGCATCATCATCGGGATACCACAGGCGACTTCCACATTTTCAATCGCCCGGCGCATCTCACCTTTCGACTCTGCTAAAGTCTTACCGCATTCTTGGGTAATGATCCGGGATAAGTCCTCAAAATGTTCTTCTAATAGATTCTTAAGTTTGAACAAATACTGCACCCGTTCTGTCGGTGGTGTGCGACGCCATGTCAAAAAAGCTTCTGCTGCGGCTTCTACTGCTTGATTTACCTCAGATGTGGGCGAGAGGGGAACTTTAGCTAATACTTCTGTTGTTGCTGGGTTGGTTACGTCTAAAAATTCTGTAGCTATAGATGCACACCACTGACCGTTGATGTAGTTAGGTAATGTGATAATTGGTTCCATTGGTTGAATATTAAATTCGTAGAACAAAAATCCGGGAATATGAATATCTTAGTCGTTCAAAATTTTCCATGCGTGTTGGGGATAGTAAGGCTTGCTTTATTCTTAAAATAAGTTAGTAAACAACTTGCCTGAAACCAGCGATGCCAAAGAAAATCCGGGAACTGAAACAAATGTTGCGTCAAGCTGGTTTTACAGAACTTCCAGGCAAAGGAAGTCATACTAACTGGATACATCCTTTGTATACTGGAAAACTCACAATTTCTGGTAAGGATAGTGCAGACGCTAAACGTGATCAGGAAAAAGAAGTTCAGTAAGCTATTCTAGAAGTAGAGGAGAAACACCGAAGATGAATAAATTTAAGTATCAGATGGTGATTCAGTGGTCTGCTCAAGATAACTGCTTCTTAGTAGGATTCCCTGATTTTCCTGGACAACGTTGGCGTACTCATGGCGATACCTACGAGTTAGCAGTACAAAATGGTATTGAAGCGCAAGAGTCTTTGATTATGGCATACGAAGTGACAGGTGAATCGCTTCCAGAACCAAGTATTTACAAAGCCGCATAGTTTGGTGGCAGACATAAGAAGGTGGGTATAGAGAATCCGCTCATGTCCAAGTTAAAAATTCTCCGCGAAGATGCTAACTACTCGTTTCGTTCATTCTTTGAGTTACCTAATGACACGGATGAGGTATTAGCAGAATTCGGTTATGCTTTTGCTCGCACTCGCCTGCAACTCCCTAGAACCAGTCGTCAACTAGAACGCCTAACGGAACTACGACAGCAACTTGAAGAAACTATCCCTTATGTCAGTCTAAGTAGTGAAGCCGCAAAACGAGAAATTTTGATTGCGCCAGTTTTAAGTAGGGTAGCTGTTATCTGCAAGCGGGTACTACGAATTGAGTATCCCTTGAAGATAAATAACTTACTCCAAGGCAACCTGGATTATCTTATTCAATCCGAACACAGCCTAATTGTCGTAGAAGCAAAACGAGATGACTTAACGCGGGGATTTACGCAGTTGGCAGTGGAAATGATTGCACTGTCTATGTTGGAGAACTCACCGAATATACTATACGGAGCGGTGACAATGGGAGATGTATGGGTTTTTGGCACGCTAGAAACAGCTTCTCGTACAGTGACGCGAGATATTACTTCTTATACTTTGCCAGATGATTTAGAAGAAATAGTCAAAATTTTTGTTGGGATTTTGGAGTAGAAGTGTGTAACTAGTAAGTTTTGGTAATTGGTAACCAGAGTTAATACAATTAAAGAAAACCTTTTAAAATTATTAGAGCTTAAGTATAATCGCCCATGACAACTGCCAGACGCCATTATCACATCACCACCTTCGGTTGCCAAATGAACAAAGCTGACTCAGAGCGCATGGCTGGCGTTTTAGAAGACATGGGCTTTGAGTGGTCAGAAGATCCAAATAACGCAGATATAATTCTTTACAATACTTGTACAATCCGGGATAATGCCGAGCAAAAAGTATATTCTTATCTTGGTAGACAAGCAAAGCGTAAGCACGAGAAACCTGATTTAACGCTGATTGTTGCTGGCTGTGTTGCCCAACAGGAAGGGGAAGCGCTGTTGCGGCGAGTGCCGGAGTTAGACTTAGTTATGGGGCCACAACACGCCAATCGTCTGAAAGATTTATTACAACAAGTTTTTGACGGTAACCAAGTTGTGGCAACTGAGCCAATTCACATCATAGAAGATATCACCAAGCCGCGACGGGATGCTACCGTTACTGCTTGGGTGAATGTGATTTACGGCTGTAACGAACGCTGCACTTATTGTGTCGTTCCGAATGTACGTGGTGTTGAACAATCACGGACACCGGAGGCAATTCGTGCTGAAATGGAAGAATTAGGAGGGCAAGGTTACAAAGAAGTTACGCTCTTAGGCCAAAATATTGATGCCTACGGACGAGATTTACCAGGTGTAACCCCACAAGGACGACACAAGCACACTTTTACAGATTTACTTTACCACGTTCATGATGTGCCAGGAATTGAGCGCCTCAGATTTGCGACTAGCCATCCTCGTTATTTTACGGAGCGTTTGATCCAGGCTTGTGCAGAATTGTCCAAAGTATGCGAACACTTCCACATTCCCTTTCAATCTGGGGATAACGAAGTGTTGAAACGGATGGCAAGAGGTTACACTCACGAAAAATACCGCCGGATTATTGATACAATTCGTGAGTATATGCCAGATGCGGCAATCAGTGCCGATGCGATTGTGGGTTTTCCTGGGGAGACGGAAGCACAGTTTGAAAATACGCTCAAACTCGTAGAAGACATTGGTTTCGATCAATTAAATACCGCAGCCTATTCTCCACGTCCGGGAACACCCGCAGCCTTGTGGAATGAGCAAATTAGTGAAGAAGTCAAAGGCGATCGCCTGCAAAGATTAAATCATCTGGTAGCCATCAAAGCTGCCGAGCGATCGCAGCGTTATTTAGGACGTGTGGAAGAAGTTCTTGTAGAAGATCAAAATCCCAAAGATCAGACTCAGGTAATGGGACGCACACGCACTAATCGCCTCACCTTCTTTACTGGTGACATCACAAAGCTTAAAGGCAAGTTAGTAAAAGTGCAAGTTACTGAAGTTCGTGCCTTTAGCTTGACAGGTGAACCACTAGAAATAAAAACACCGATACCAGTTTAGTTTCTTTGAATTACTTAACTGAAGCAGAAAATAACGGGATTCTGTAGTAATATCTACAGAAGCCTATCTGCTATTTCTAGCATCTTCTAATTCGTTTAACGCTATTTATAAAAAAGTTATTTGGACTCTTTGCAAGATATCTAGGTTCTAAGTAAAGAACTAGTCTAACAAATAAGAATACACAGTTTTCTTATTTTCTCCTGCCTAAAGTAATCAAAGAGCAACAATATCAAGCGCAGGAAATCTTGTGGCGATCGCCTACCATCAGAGCAAGTTTACTTCACTTGCTCTACTTATCCTCCTTTCTTAAAAATTGAGTGAAATCTTTCTTTAAATTGTTTGAAGAAAGACATATAAACACAAATATATGAAAGAGCTAAAGAATATTTACAGAAGATTCACACTCTTTTTCTAAAGAGACTTTATATAACAAGCTAGCAAACGACAAGTATTTTGTTGCAGTGGAAATGTAAAATTTACTTTAACCCATATAAATTTATTATGAAATTTATTGTTTACTGCTCAATAAGTATATAAGACTCATGATAATATAATTTCCAGATAAAAATCTTATCCTTGTAATAAAGAGATCAAGATTCTCATCTTTACACAAATAAAAATCTGCTTATTTGCTCAACACTATAGAATCTAAATTATGCCAACTATTTCTGTTGTAATGACTGTTTATAATGGTGAGAAAACTATTGTAGAAACAATATCATCAGTTATCAAACAAACTTTCAATGATTTTGAAATTATTGTTATTAACAACGGCTCCACCGATAGAACTTTAGAGGTACTATATAGTATTGAAGACAAACGCATTAAAGTTTTCTCCTATGAGCATGTAGACTTACCTACATCTCTCAATCGTTGTTTCTTTCATGCAACAGGAGAGTTTATTGCTTTTCTGGACGCAGACGATTTATGGACAAGCGATAAATTAGAGCTACAATTGCAAGCTTTGCAAAAAAATTCAAAAGCAGGTGTTGCTTATAGTTGGACTAGTTTTATAGATGAGCAAGGAAAACTGTTAGGTAAAGGTGAGCCTGTATATTTTAAAGGTAATGTATTGACTCATTTATTAGTAGGTAATTTTATCGCTAGTGGCTCTAATGCTTTGATTCGCAGACAAGCGATTGAATCGGGAGAATATTTCGATCCTGAATGTGGAAGTTGTACTGATTGGGATTATTGGCTTAGAATTGCATCTAAATGGGAATTTGTAGTAATTCCTAAATACCAAGTTTTTTATCGTCAATCTTCAAATTCCACATCGTCAAAAATTGAGCAGATGGAAAAGGCTTGTGTTTTTGTCGTAGACAAAACCTTTAAGACTCTTCCAGCAGAATTTCAACACCTCAAGAATAGAAGTTTAGCTACAGTGTATCAATATTGCACACGCAAATATTTGCAGAACTACAACTATAATGCTGATAATTTGATTAAAGCTCGTAAAAAGTTGTGGATGGCAATCAGCCTATATCCACCAATTTTACTACAAGAAAACGCTCAACGTCTGATCATGGGAATTATCAGAAGGTGGTTAGTCATAGAACTACTAAAAACAAAGTTTTTAGCTAGCCGAGCATCTTGAAATTGAGGTAGATTAAATAGCTTTGGATGCATCATTTAGATTCTGAGTTGCTTAATGGTAAAAAAATAAGTTGATTTGATTCACTTGTCTAAACATTTGTAGTTGTTATGGATATTTACTTGTATTTTGCTTATTTACCAAAATTGCGAAATACAAGTAAAATTACTAAATATTTTAATCTTAATATTCAATATTTAATTTAATAAATTAGATTTATCCCTATTGGATACTAAAATATGGCAATAATTACAGCAGATTATAGATCCCCGACTTTTTAACAAAGTCGGGGATCTATAATCTTGCATAATTTGTGTGGCGAACTACTATTCACCTTTTTACAAGCGGGTTTTACAACATTAGAAGTAAAGATATCAGCAAAACCCAAATGCCAGTTGCACTCCATCAGAGAATTTACAAAGACGCACTGGCTCCCTCGCTAAAACTA